>JACSSB010000216.1 GCA_014879435.1 Phycisphaerales bacterium | reverse complement strand
AGCGGCTCTTCTTGCCAGGCATAGCGCACATGCTGCGCCTCAATCACCAGCTTGCCGGACATATCCGCCTGTTCCAGACTAAAACTCGCCTTGCCCTGTTGTTCGCGACGCTGACGGCGTTCTTCACGCAAAGCCAACAAAGCGCGCACCCGTCCCTCATTACGAGTACGCCGCGCTTTAATCCCCTGGCGAATCCACACTTCTTCCTGTGCCAGATTTTTATCGAACTTAGCGTTATGTCGGGCCTCAACCTCCAACAGCGCCGCCTTCTTTTCCAAAAAATTGGCGTAATCACCCGGCCAGGAAGTCAAAATACCGCGATCCAACTCCAACAAACGGGTCGCCAAGCGCTGCAACAAAGCGCGATCATGGGTGATAAACAGCAATCCACCACGAAACTCCAGCAGTTCATCTTCCAACCACTGAATGGTTTCCAGATCGAGATGGTTGGTCGGCTCATCCAATAACAATAGATCCGGCTCACGCACCAACGCTCGACCCAGCAATACCCGTCGCCGCCAACCACCCGACAATTCCGCCAGCGGCGTATCCGCGGGCAATTGCAAACGACTGATCACGGTTTCGACCCGCTGTTGCCAACGCCAACCATCACGCGCTTCCAATTCATGCTGCAAGCGTTCCATGCGCCGCAGATTCTCCGGCGTGGACGCATCGGCCAGTTGATGGGCTGCCTCGTGATACTCGGCCAACAAGGCTCCCAACCCTTCCAGACCACCGGCCACGATTTCAAACACCGTCGCCAGCGTGTCGGCGGGCAGCTCCTGCGCCAGCGTGGCCACACGCAAACCGGGCTGACGCCAAATTTCACCGTTATCGGGCTGGATTTCACCCGCCAGCAAACGCAGCAGCGTGGTTTTACCGGTACCGTTACGACCGATCAGACAGACGCGCTCACCGGCGTCCACCTGAAAACTGGCGCCATCCAGCAGTTTTTCGGCACCGAAGGCGATGGAAAGACGATCAATACTTAATAGAGGCATGGAGAAATAACCTAAAAATTCGACAGATGAGCATACTCCCGTCTCCAGCACTGGCAGAAATCAAAGAGTGGTTTCCGCAAAGGGTGCGACGGGATGAGGAATGGAGGTCGGCACGGGATAGATGCCCCTACCAGTCAAGCTGGGGGGCACCGAATCACGGCCACTCAGGCCATGAATTATGGTTCTGAGGAATTCAAGCCGGATGCCGCAATCGCTGCCGCCGGATGTCGCAGCAGCACCAACGAACGAGCTTGTACCGAATAAGGTTTCTTGGCGGGATGCTGATAACCAGTGCTCGGCTGACCGCACGGCAACGCTGTATCTACCAACACCTCAAAAACGTTCTGACCCCGCACAATGGGCAACACGAACAGAATTTCCTCGTGATGGGCATTGAACAGCAATAGAAAATCGTCGTCTTTCAAAACATGACCACGATCATCCCAGTCATCCAGCCCATCACCGGGTAGATATAAGCCCAAGCAACGGGCGTAGTCATGACTCCACTCGTCGTCGTTGATCTCGCGGCCATCCGGGTTAAACCAGGAAATATCACGGGCACCGTTACCGTGAATACCCCGGAAAAAGCGCCGACGGCGAAAGGTGGGATGCCGCTGGCGGATCTGGATCAAGTGTTGGGTAAAGGCCAGTAACTCGCGGTTATCTTGCAACCAAGCCAGATCCCAATTCAGCCAATTCAGCGCGTTGTCCTGACAATAGGCGTTGTTGTTGCCGCGCTGAGTACGCCCCACTTCGTCACCGGCCAACAGCATCGGCACTCCCTGCGATAGCAACAAGGTCGCCAGAAAATTACGCCGCTGCTGCACGCGCAACGCCAGCACGGCTGGATCGTCGGTATCGCCCTCTGCTCCGCAGTTCCAACTGCGGTTGTGCGACTCGCCGTCCTGATTATTCTCGCCATTGGCCTCGTTGTGGCGCTCGTTGTAACTGACCAGATCGTAGAGGGTAAAACCGTCGTGGGCGGTGATGAAATTGATGCTGGCATGCGGGCGGCGGCCATTATGCTCGTACAGATCGGCAGAACCGGTCAGGCGATAAGCCAATTCGCCGATCAGCCCGCCTTCACCGCGCCAGTAATCACGTACCACATCGCGGTATTTACCGTTCCATTCGCTCCAGCCGACGGGGAATTGACCGACCTGATAGCCGTTTTCGCCCACGTCCCACGGTTCGGCGATCAACTTGACCCGCGACAGTACCGGGTCTTGCTGGATGACATCCATGAACGCCCCGTTCTGATCGATCAGACCGTCGGTTTCCCGCGCCAGCGAAGCCGCCAGATCGAAGCGGAAACCGTCCACGTGCATCTCTTGCACCCAGTAACGCAAGCTGTCCATCACCATCTGCAATACCCGAGGATGCGCGGTATTCAGGGTGTTCCCACAACCGGTGAAATCCATGGTGTAGCGTGGATGCTCGGGTGACAGGCGATAATAGCTGGCGTTGTCGATGCCGCGAAAACTCAAAGTCGGCCCCATCTGATTGCCCTCGACGGTGTGGTTGTAGACCACATCAAGGATCACCTCGATACCGGCCGAGTGCAGCGACTTCACCATACTTTTGAATTCGGCCACCGGATTATCAGTGGCGGCATAACGCGGATCGGGGGCGAAATAGCCGATAGGGCTATAACCCCAATAATTCTTTAAACCCTTGTCGAGTAAATGACGCTCGTCCACAAAATACTGGATCGGCAACAGCTCCACTGCCGTTACCCCAAGCGCCTTTAGATAATCGATCACCACTCCGCAGGCCAACCCGGCATAAGTACCGCGCAGATGCGCTGGTACATCGGGGTGGCGCATGGTGAAGCCCCGGACATGCAATTCGTAGATGAGAGTATCGTGCCAGGGTGTGTGCGGCGGCCGATCATCGCCCCAGAAAAAAGCGGTGTCCGCTACCAAACACTTGGGCATACCGGGTGCGCTGTTACGGGGATTGAAGCTCAGGTCTTCGGTGCGACCGCCGATCCGGTAGCCAAACTGGGCATCGCTCCAGTGAATCTGGCCGACAATGGCCTTGGCATAAGGATCAAGCAGCAGTTTGTGCGCGTTAAAGCGATGGCCTTCTTCTGGCTCATGTGGTCCGCGTATCCGATAACCGTACAACAGACCCGGCCGGGCATCCGGCAGATAGCCATGCCAGACCCGACCGGTTTGCTCACGCAACGGAATTTGTTCGACTTCCTTACCGCGTCCGTCGAACAAACACAACACCACCTGCTCGGCATGCGCCGAGAACAACGCAAAATTGACGCCCTCACCGTCCCAACTCGCACCGAGCGGGTACGGCTTACCGGGCCATACGGTGGTGGAATGACTCATTGGCTCTCATTCATAGCAAAGTGGAAAACAGGGGACGGAAGCAGCGTCCAAAGCAGCATCCCGTCCCTCGCCCTTATTCGCTAAATGCCCGCATACTTGAGGTCATCTCGCGCGGTCCCACCACGGTGATGCCACCCTGGGTTACATCGTACATCTGCCGATCCCGCTCGATGTCATAGCCGATGTGCGCGCCCTTCTCGATGACATTGTAGCCACCGATAATGGCACGCCGCAGCCGGGCACCGCTCTTGATGCGCACGTTGTCCTGAATGATGCAATCCTCGATCACCACATCGTCTTCGATGACGACTTCGCGGCGAATGATGGTATTGCGGATGGACGCTTCACGCACCAGCGAACCGGCGGAGATCACGCTGTTATGCACTTGGGCATTGAGCAGGCGCGCCACCGGTCCCTGATAGTTGCTGGAAAAGATGCGCCACTCTGGATTGAACACATCGAAGCGCGGCGGCCAGGACAGCAGATCCTGATGGGCATTGTAGTAAGCATCCCGCGTGCCCACATCGCGCCAATACGCCGGTTCCTCATACGACTTGGTCCCTGGCACCTTGTTGGTGGCGAAGTCGTAGGCGAATACCCGATGAGTATCTTTCAGCTTCGGCAGCACATGATGGCCGAAATCGTGCTCACCACGCTCATGGGCTTCCTTGAGCGATTGCACCAGCACCTTGGCATTGAACAGATAATTGCCCATCGAGGCATAGGAGCGGGTGGGATCGGACGGCATCGGTGGTGGGTTGGTCGGCTTTTCCTGGAACTCGTTGACCCGACCCGCGTGGTCAGCATCGATGACACCAAAGGAACTGGCCTCAGCCAGCGGCACCGGCAAGGCGGCCACGGTGGCGTCCGCCTCCCGTTCGAGGTGGAAATCCACCATTTGCTGGATGTCCATCCGATAGACGTGATCGGCACCGAACACCGCTACCAGATCAGGGTTATGCAGTTGAATCAGATTGAGATTCTGATACACCGCATCACCAGTACCCTGGAACCAGTCACCACCGGTCATCATTTGCGGCGGCACCACCGTCACGAATTCCTCGTTGCGCATCGGCGATACCACCCACGCCTTGCGGACATGCTCGATCAGCGACTGGGATTTGTACTGCACCAGCATGTAGATCGATTGAATGCCCGAATTGAGCAGATTGCTCAATACGAAATCCACAATGCGGTAGCGACTGCCGAACGGTAGCGATGGTTTAGAGTTATAGGCTGTTAGAGGGCTTAGACGCGCACCTTCGCCACCTGCCATCACAAAAGCCAGAATTTTTGGTTGTTTCATCGCGGCACATCCTTCGTTTCAAGTGAAAGTAGTTCGCACAAACCCCCAAGCGGGATGGCGACCCAATCGGGGCGGTTATCTAGTTCGTAACGTAGCTCGTAGCAAGCTTTCTCCAAAGTGAACAAATCCAGGAACATTTGCAGCTGTTTGGGATCGGCCGGATAGCTCACACAATCCTGTACGGCTACGGCGTACCCCTCCAGGAACGCGGCTCGTACCTGATGTTCCCAACCCAGGGCATAAGGCGCAAGCGCTTCCCATTGCGTGGTTCTATCTGCAGTCGCCTGCCGCAACGCAGCATGAGTAGCATAATTGATTGAGCGCAACATGCCGACTACATCTCGCAACGGCGAATTCTTGTGGCGGCGCTCCTCCAAAGACCGCAACGGCTCACCCTCGAAGTCGATAATGATGATGTCATCCTTACTCACCAACACCTGACCCAAGTGGTAATCACCATGGAATCGGGTTTTCATCGGCAGTGGCCCGCTGGTCTCCAACTGATCAAACCGCGCCATCAACTGCCCACGGGCCTCTAACAAGAGGCTCGCCATGGAGCGCGCCGGTTCGGCCAAGCGCCACTGCGCCTGTTCCAACTGCTCTAGGGCCGCAACTACTTCGCCCCGAATCTGCGCAATCCAGGTCTCCAGATCAGCCGAGGTGATCGGCTCGGGATCGAAAGCCGGATCACCCGTGGTCAGTGCCAGTGCCCGGTGCAACTCGCCGGTACGCCGTCCCAACGTGGTGGCAGACAACAGATAAAGCGTGTGCACATTTTCACCGGCTTCCCGCACCGATTCCGGCTGCTGCAAGCAATCATCCAAGAAGCGCTTCAGATAATCCTGGGTGTAGGTCCAAGCATCGCCCTGATTACCGATGAAACCTTGCAGCATCGCCAGCGCGATGATATTGCCCTCCTCGTCCTCATATTCCAGGGCACCGGCCAGCGGTGCGGCGTTGCCAAAATCAGCGACGTCGGTCAGATACCGCCCCATCTCCAGCTCTGGATTGATGCCGGGACGCAAGCGCCGGTATGCCTTGAGCAACATCCGACCACCGATGCTGAGCGTGGTATTACTGCTATCCAGCGCCAAGCGCTTGACTGGTAACATCTCCGGCAGATCACCGGCCAAATCACGGAACACACGAGTCGAGGAGAACTTCAGCCAACCGCCGCCCAGTGGTATCCGGGTGTTGCGGGCCATCATTTTCAATATGGATTGCGTGAATTGTTCGTTGGCATAGGCATCGTACAGCAAGCCCATCCGGGCACGGACCCG
Organism: Phycisphaerales bacterium; assembly: GCA_014879435.1. Taxonomy (GTDB): domain Bacteria; phylum Pseudomonadota; class Gammaproteobacteria; order Competibacterales; family Competibacteraceae; genus Competibacter. The sequence continues at coordinate 13,851 of JACSSB010000216.1, read as the reverse complement.
AACTCGCGCCAAGGCATAGGGTAATAGCGGGCGCAATTTTTCCTCGCCCTCGTCTTCCCAAGCCAACGCCATCGGGAAACCATAATCCTGTGGCTCCGGCCGCTCGGCCAGCCAAACCCGGATACGGGCCAGTACCCATTCGGTCTGATCGACCCAGACGTCGTAGTTATCGAACTCAATCGATTCGATACGCCCGCCTTTACCAGCAAACCAACGCTGGGCGGGTAAGTAGTCTGGCAATATCTGTTGCGTGACCCGTTCATGCAGGGCGATGGCCATTTCCCGACGGCTGGGCTCGACCTGATTGACGAAAAAGCTCTTCCAACCCTGGAACAACACCAGAATTCGCAGATCCGAGCCAGGCATGTGATCTTCGTGCCAAACCGGCGGCGCGGCGTAGCTTAACCGGAACCAGTAGAACCCATGGCGAGGCAAGGTCAACAGATAAGGCAATTCGCCAATCGGCGGAAAAGTGGTCTGACCCATCATTTCCACTGGCACCATGCCCTTGTATTTGGCCAGATTCAGTTCCACCGGTTGCGCGGAACGTGACAGGTTGGCCACACACAGGATCACCTCATCGGCGTAGGCACGGGTGTAGGCCAGGATCTTGCGATTACCCGGCCGCAGCATCTCCAAGCGACCACGGCCAAAGGACTGGCAGGTCCGACGCACCGCGATCATGCGCTTCATCCAGTTCAACAAGGAAGCGGGTTCGCGATTCTGCGCTTCCACGTTGACCGCTTCATAACCGTAGATCGGGTCCATGATCGGCGGCAGATACAAGCGCTGAGGATCAGCCTTGGAAAAACCTGCGTTACGGTCGGGACTCCATTGCATGGGGGTACGCACCCCGTTGCGATCACCGAGATAGAAGTTGTCGCCCATGCCGATCTCGTCGCCGTAATACACAATCGGCGTACCCGGCATCGACAACAGCAGGCTGTTCATCAGCTTGATCTTGCTGGAATCGTTATCCATCAGCGGCGCCAGACGGCGGCGAATGCCGACGTTGATTCGCATCCGTGGATCGGCCGCATAGGTGCGGTACATGTAGTCCCGCTCCCGATCCGTAACCATTTCCAGGGTCAGTTCGTCGTGATTACGCAGAAAGATGGCCCACTGACAACCGTCGGGGATATCCGGGGTTTGATCGAGGATCTCGGAAATCGGATAGCGATCTTCTTGGGCGACGGCCATGTACATGCGCGGCATCAACGGGAAGTGATAGGCCATGTGGCACTCATCACCGTCACCGAAGTAATCGCGCACATCCTCCGGCCATTGATTGGCCTCGGCTAGGAACATGCGGCTGCGATAGTGTTGATCCACCACCGCCCGCATCTGCTTGATCACGTTATGCGTTTCTGCGAGGTTCTCGTTATAGGTGCCCTCGCGCACGCACAGGTAGGGAATGGCGTCCAAGCGTAGCCCGTCCACTCCCAGATCCAACCAGAAGCGCATGACCTTGATCACGGCCTTCACTACTGCCGGATTGTTGTGGTTCAAATCCGGTTGATGCGAGAAGAAACGGTGCCAGTAATACTGCTGCGCTATCGGGTCCCAGGCCCAGTTGGAAGTCTCGGTATCGGTGAAGATGATGCGGGTTTCCGGGAATTTCTTATCGTCGTCATTCCAGACATAAAAATTCCGTTCCGGTGAACCCGGCGGCGCACGGCGTGCCGCCTGAAACCAGGGATGCTGGTCGGAGGTGTGGTTGATCACCAACTCGGTGATGACTTTCAGACCCCGCGAATGCGCCTCATGGATAAAGGTCTGGAAATCGGCCAAGGTGCCGTATTCGGGATGGATGTCCTGGTAGTTGGAAATGTCGTAGCCATCATCCCGCATCGGTGAGGGATAAAACGGCTGCAACCACAAAGTATCCACACCTAGATCCTGGAGGTAATCCAAGCGTTGGACTAATCCCCGGAAATCACCGACACCATCGTTGTTGCTGTCACCAAAAGTTTTGACATTCAATTGGTAAATCAGGGCATCCCTGTACCATAAAGGATCTTCCACACCTTCCCATTTTTTTTGTTTTCGTGCCATCGATATTTCCTCTCAACCACTGAACGAGTTGAAGTCTTGTTCCGTTTGCACACGGCTACGGATACGGAATATGTGTGCCGGCATCCGACTCGGATTCAGCTCGATATAGTTACGTGGTCCGTTCCAGATGTAGCGGGAACCGCTCAGCAAATCGTGCACCTGGAACGGCTGCTGCGGATCTACGCCCAGCGCTGCCAGATCCAGACTCGCCCAGCCGGATTGGGTGTAGTTGGGATCGAGATTCACCACCACCAGAATGACATTGCTGTGCTTGGCAGTGGCTTTGCTATAACAGATGATCTGTTCGTTATCGACATCATGGAAACGCAATCCCCAATCGGATTGCAAAGCGGGATTGCGTTTGCGAATCAGATTCACCAAGGTGATGAAATCGCGCAGGCCTTTTGGCCCATCCAGATCCTGAAAACTGCGGTAGCGAATCTGGTATTTCTCGGAATCCAGATACTCCTCGCTGCCGGGCTTGACGGCAATATGCTCCAGCATCTCGAAAGCCGGACCATAGATGCCGTAATTGGCAGTCATGGTCGCCGCCATCACCAACCGGGACATAAAACCCGCCCGGCCACCGTATTGCAAGGAAGCGGCGAGGATATCTGGAGTATTGGGCCAGAAATTTGGCCGGAAGTATTCGCGACCCGGCCCCTTGGTCAGCTCGTTGAGGTATTCGATCAGTTCCCAGCGAGTATTACGCCAAGTGTAATAGGTGTAGGACTGGGTATAGCCCAGCTTGGCCAAACGGTGCATCACCTTGGGCCGGGTGAAAGCCTCGGCCAAAAAGATGGCGTTTGGCGTGTTTTTCTTGATTTCGGCGATCAGCCATTCCCACATCGCAAAAGACTTGGTGTGCGGATTGTCTACCCGGAAGATGCGCACACCCTGCGCGACCCAGAACTCAAAAATGCTCTTGATCTCTTCCCACAGCGCTTTCCAATCGCTGGTCTCGAAATTGAAAGGATAAATATCCTGATACTTCTTCGGTGGGTTCTCGGCGTACTGCACCGTACCGTCCGGCCGCCAGCGGAACCAGTCGGGATGCTCCTTCACATAGGGATGATCCGGCGCACACTGCAAGGCGATATCCAAGGCGATATCGATGCCAAGCTCCCGCGCCTTTTCCACCAAATGCCGAAAATCTTCCAAAGTACCCAAGGCCGGTAAAATCGACTTATGACCGCCTTCCTCGGCACCGATGGCCCAGGGGCTGCCAACATCATCCGGTCCCGGAGTGAGGGTATTGTTCTTGCCCTTGCGATTGATCCGGCCGATGGGATGGATCGGTGGGAAATACAAGACATCGAAACCCATGGTAGCCAGTCGCGGTAGCCAGGTCTCGCAATCTTTGAAAGTACCGTGCTGGTTAGGCGTAGACCCGCAGGAACGCGGAAACATTTCGTACCACGTACTGAAGCGGGCGCGCTCATCGTCCACCACCACGCTCAGTATCTTGTCATATTGGATCTCGAATTGGCGATCCGCATGACGATACATCTGCCGGACTAATTCCGCATCCAAACCGAGTTGACGGCGATACTCCATATCCTGATCGCCCACCAATTCCTTGGCACGATTGGCTAACCACTGCGCATCGGCACCGCTGGCACGCTGGCTGGCTTTTGTCGCCAGTTCCGCACCCATCCGCAGGGAAAGCGCAACATCCTCGGCCTGCTCCCAACGACCCAAATCGTGGCGCCAGGACTTGAAGGCATCCACCCAGGCACAGACCGTGTATTCGTAGCGCCCGACTTCCTGCACCTGAAATTCACCACGCCAGCGATCATTGACCAGAGCGCGCATCGGCACTTCCTGCCACGCGGTCTCACCCTGACGGCGATATTGCACAGCACAGTACAAAGCATCGTGGCCATCGGTAAAGACATCGGCCTCTACGATCACGGTTTCGCCCGCGACTCGTTTGATCGGAAACCGGCCCGCATCGACTTGCGGGCTGACGCTTTCAATCACCGCACGCTTACGGCCATCAGTCGTTAAGGTTTGTGTGCCAAGTTTGATCTTCGCGGTATTTTCGCCAGCCACCAGAACCGATCCGGTGTTAGTCGCGGTTTGCTGGGTTTTGCCCACAGCGACCGCTGCTGGATCAGCGATGCTTGGAGTCGATTTAGCTGGCTCGACCGAACGCTTATCGACGGGGAGAGTCGGTTCAGCCGACTTCGACCCTTCGTCACCCGACATGACTTTCTTTGCCATACCGATGATCCTCCTTCATTAGGGTTCTATATACGGGTATTGGCAGCTCACGCTGCGCATCGGCGACCGGCGATGGCCGGTATACTGCCGTTCGGAAATATAAGGTGATAAAGTTGCCAGCTTAACGTAGATCGCTCACGCGGCGATTCATTATCCTTGTATTTATCCCTTCCCATTATGACGGTTTTTGCGGCCGTGCCCAAACCCTGAACCGCGTTTGGACGCCGCCTGTGTCGAGGATGTTCCCCCATGAATACGGTACAACAAATTATCGAGGATGCTTTCGAGCAGCGCGATGGACTCGACGCCGCCACCGCGCCAGCCCAGCTGCGCGAGGCGGTGCGGGAAGCATTGAATTTACTGGAATTAGGCCAAGCACGGGTCGCCGAACAACGCGATGGGGTCTGGACGGTCAATACCTGGTTGAAGAAAGCGGTGCTGCTCAGTTTTCGCTTGAACGACAGTGCGATCATTCGCGATGGCTACACCCACTACTTCGACAAGGTTCCCCCCAAGTACGCCGAATACGGGAAAAGTGATTTTCTGGCAGCCGGGGTACGCGTGGTGCCGCCCGCCGCCGCTCGGCGTGGCTCCTATATCGCACCCGGCGTGGTGCTGATGCCCTCTTTCGTCAATATCGGCGCCTATGTGGATTCTGGCACCATGGTGGATACCTGGGCCACCGTCGGCTCCTGTGCGCAGATCGGCAAGAACGTGCATCTGTCCGGCGGAGTCGGGATCGGTGGAGTGCTGGAACCGCTGCAAGCCAGCCCGACCATCATCGAGGATGACTGCTTTGTTGGCGCTCGTTCCGAAGTGGTCGAGGGGGTTGTCGTCGAACGTGGTTCGGTGATTTCGATGGGTGTTTATATCGGCCAGAGCACCAAGATTTACAACCGGCTCACCGGCGAAACCAGCTACGGTCGTATCCCTGCCGGTTCGGTGGTAGTCCCCGGCGCTCTGCCCGCCCCTGACGGGAGTCATAGCCTGTACTGCGCGGTGATCATCAAGCAGGTGGATGAGAAGACCCGCAGTCGAGTCGGCCTGAACGAGCTGCTGCGCGACTGATGGACTCCACACTCACCCTCGCACTGGATCTAATCCGCCGACCCTCGATCACCCCAAAAGACGCCGGTTGCCAAGAGGTGCTGATCGCCCGATTGGCAGCACTCGGCTTTCGAGTGGAGCGTCTACGCTTCGGTGAGGTGGAGAATTTCTGGGCGCGCTTTGGCGATCAACAACCCGTATTCGCCTTCGCCGGGCATACTGATGTGGTACCGCCCGGCCCACTGGAACGCTGGCAAATTCCCCCATTTGCACCAGAAATCCGTGACGGCTTTCTCTACGGACGCGGCGCGGCCGATATGAAAGGCAGTCTGGCGGCGATGGTGACGGCCTGCGAAGGCTTTCTCGCCGCCTGCCCACAACCTCGCGGTTCCATCGCCTTTCTCATCACCAGTGATGAAGAAGGCGCGGCGGTGGATGGCACGGTTCGGGTGGTGGAATGGCTGGAGGCACGCGGTGAGAAGATCCACTGGTGTCTGGTGGGCGAACCATCCAGCGCAAAGCAACTGGGCGATACGATCAAGAATGGCCGCCGCGGTTCCTTCCATGGCCGACTGCGATTACGTGGCACGCAGGGCCATGTTGCCTACCCGCATCTGGCCCAGAATCCGATCCATGCCATCGGTCCTCTACTTAGCGCGCTGGCAGACGAGGTCTGGGATCAGGGTCATCCCTGTTTCCCGCCGACCTCGTTTCAAATTTCCAATCTGCATTCCGGGACTGGCGCGGATAATGTCATTCCTAGCGATCTGGAGCTGTGGTTCAACTTTCGTTTTTCACCAGCCGTCACGATTGAACAACTACAGGAACGCACTCAGTTGCTCATCGAAACCGCGTTGCTGAACGAGGAGGTCAAGACCGGCCAAGTATTTCAGTACGAGCTGGATTGGAGACTGTCGGGACTGCCCTTCTTCACTCCGCCCGGCGAATTGGTGGATGCCGTCATCGCCGCAATCCATGCCGAGACCGGCCAAAAACCGGAACTCTCCACCGCAGGCGGCACCTCCGATGGACGCTTCATCGCACCCACCGGCACGCAAGTGGTCGAGTTTGGACCATCCAACGCCACCATCCATCAGATCGACGAGCGATTGCCCGCTACCGAGCTGGAACGCTTGAGCCGGATCTATCAGGATATTTTGTATCGACTGCTCGGCTGAGCAAACCATCACAAGATCGATCCGCCGCATAGGAGCGGAATCGCGCCTGGGAGATTTCCAATGCCGACCAAACCCTCATATCGCTTGCCCAACTCCCTAAGAATGGGACTGTTAGTCGCCGGACTGGTGGGACTGTTGATCAGCGCCTTGGCCTGGTTGCAAATGAACCGGGAGCACACCGCTGCTTTGGAAGAAATGGATCGGCGCGCTTATGTGCTTTCCCATCAAATGATCTATTCGATCCAGACTGCGTTGCAACTGCCAGACCGCGAGGCGGCGGCCACCTTGAGTTCCAGCCTGGACGGCTATCCCCCACTGATCGGGTTGGCGATCTACCGAGCGGATGGTCATCTGCTGGTTGCGGGTAAGGATGTGCAGATCTTCAACGCTATTCTCAACCCCATCGTTACCCGCACTCTCAAAGAACAGAAAGATGTCATCGAATCCCTGCTGACCGAGCAAGGACACATTCATATCGTGGCCTCGGCGATCCGAACGGCAGAGGGCCAGCTACAAGGGGTATTAGTAGTCATTCAGGACATGACGCAGGTCGATGAGCACGCCAAAGCCCGACAAATACGGCTCGCAATCTGGGTGGGCATCATCACCCTGTTGTTACTGACGTTGGTGGCGGTAGGCGCTTGGTTACTGTACGACCGCCCACTTAAACATATGACGGAATGGGTACGGCAACTGCGGGCGCAACACGACGGGGATGGAGCGCCCGCACTCACATTATCCGCCGCACGACTGCTCAGCGAGAACGAGCGGCTGATAAGCGCATCCAAAGTGGCACGGGCGGCAGGGCAACGGGCGTGGCGAGCGGCGGAGTCAACGGAGCACATTTGGACCTCCGCAGAGATGCATGCCCACTTCACCGGCTGTCTGGATGGTCGCCGCCTGCTGGTTCTGAGCAACCGTGAACCCTACTTACACGAGCTGCAAGAGGGCAAAACCCAACTACGCACCCCGGCAGGCGCGCTGGTCACCGCCCTTGATCCAGTCATGCGCGTTAGCGGTGGGGTCTGGATCGCCCACGGTGCTGGCAACGCCGACCGCATGACCGTCGATGAGCATGACCATCTAGCAGTGCCACCGGATCATCCCGCTTACACCTTGCGGCGGGTGTGGTTGAGTCGAGAAGAAGAGCACGGCTACTACCACGGTTTCGCCAACGAAGGACTATGGCCGCTGTGCCATATGACCTACGAACGGCCGATCTTCCTGGCGAGTAACTGGGAATTCTACGTGCGTATCAACCAGCGTTTCGCGGCGGCTGCTTTGGAAGAAGCGGGTTCTGATCCCGCAGTCGTTCTGGTGCAGGACTATCATCTGGCGCTGGTTCCGCAGATGTTGAAAGAAGCACGTCCAGACTTGACGGTAGGCTTGTTCTGGCACATTCCCTGGCCCACCCCGGAAACCTTTCGCATTTGCCCCTGGCGAACCGAACTGTTGCGCGGCATCCTCGGTGCGGATCTGATCGGTTTCCATCTCCAGCAACACTGTAATAATTTCCTCGACACTGCCGAGCGTCTGAGCGAAGCGCAACCGGACTGGAACGACTTCAGCGTGCGACTGGGCGATCATGTTTCACGGGTTCGACCCCTGCCCATCGGAGTGCGACCCTGGAACGAACGCTCGATATCCCGAGGCATCCGCCTCGCCGATCAAGTCGATGAATTACGCGATCGCTATTCCCTGGACAACGTGCGGGTCGCCATCGGTATCGACCGCATCGATTACACCAAGGGCTTGCCGGAACGCTTCCACGCCATCGCACGCTTTCTGGAGCGTTACCCCCGCTATCGGGGCCAATTCACTCTGGTGCAGTTGAGCACACCCAGCCGCACCTATCTGCGTCGCTATCGCGATCTGATCGGTGAGCTGGAATCGCTGGTCGATACCATCAATTGGCGCTTCCAAACCCCTGCCTGGAAACCGATCCGCTTTCTGATCGGCGACCACGACCCGGCGACCGTTCATGCCTTCATGCGCCTAGCCGAAGTCGCTATCGTCAGCTCGCTGCACGATGGCATGAATCTAGTGGCCAAGGAATTCGTGGCCGCTCGCACCGACCGGGATGGCGTGTTGATCCTCTCGGAATTTACCGGTGCGGCCCGCGAATTGAGTGATGCGCTGATCATCAATCCCTACGATGTCGAACAGTTCTCTGAGGCAATTTATCAGGCACTGGAAATGCCAGCCGACGAACGGCAAGAGCGCATGACCCGCATGCAACAGTGGGTGAACCAACACAACGTTTACCATTGGGGTGCCGATCTTCTGGAAGAACTGACCCTCAATTTAGATTCTGTCTCAACGACTCCAGAGGCTACGGATACCCCGGAGACTGCGGAGACTGCGGATACCTCAAAGACTTCGGAAACGACCAGATGACCCCTACCGCCCACAATATCCTGCAACGACTGTGCACCGCCTACGATCAAGGCCAGCGACTGGTGCTGGTCTTTGACTACGACGGCACCCTGACTCCGCTGGCGCTGCTTCCTCATCTCGCGGTATTCGATCCCAAATCGCGCCAGACCCTGGCCCGATTGGCGGCGATCCCCCGCGTGACGGTCGGCGTGATCAGTGGCCGGGGACTGGATGACCTCATCCATATGGTGGGTCTACCGGGCTTGCATTATGGCGGCTCCATCGGCTTGGAACTGGAACTAGCTGGGAAGCGTGATATTGCTACTGAGACGCTCGCCTGCCAGCCCCTACTCGATACCCTAAAAACGGCTATCGAGGCCCGATTGGCGGCTTACCCCAATGCCATACTCGAACAGAAAAAGTTTGGATTTGCTGTGCACTATCGGCGACTGGCGCCGGAGTTAGTCGAAGCGCTGCAAACCGAAATGCTCGCCCTGCTGGCACCGCATACCACCCAGCTACAGATCATAAGTGGATCACTGATCATCGAAGTGATCCCAGATATCGGGAAAGATAAAGGCACGGCACTACGGGCCATCGTCGCACAAAACGATCCTGAGCCAACGCAAGTACTGTATGCCGGTGACTCTCCCAACGACACCGCAGGACTGGTAGCAGCGCGTGATCTGGGCGGTATTGCACTGGGTATCGGCCCGGAATCGCCCGCAGAAGCGACCGAACACCTACCCACTCCAGCGGATCTGATTGCCTTGCTGGCGGCTCTGGTTGCAACTTTGACTGAAACCGCCACTGCCTAAATCAACCCATTACTTAGCGTCAGTTCTGTTTATGCCCCTTAGCGCATCAATCATTTCAGGTCATTCCCGCGAAAGCGGGAATCTTGGAGTCTTTGCGTGTCGTTGCTTCTGGACTCCCGCCTGCGCGGGAGTGACGATCCCTGTTGCAGGGGCGGTATAGTGACCTTCTTTGGGTTGTGGAATGGAGCACCATACCCTCCATCGTCATTCCCGCGAAAGCGGGAATCCAGTACCTTCAATGTCTACCTGGACTCCCGCCTGCGCGGGAGTGACGATCCCTGTTGCAGGGGCGATTCCAGAACGGACATTACTTAAAACTCGACTTATCACTTACAACAAGAATCACCATGGATCTCAGCACTATTTTGTTTCTGGCTGGCATGGCCCTATTGGGAGGGTTTATCGATGCTATCGCAGGCGGAGGTGGCATGTTGGTCATGCCTGCCCTGCTGAGTATTGGCATGCCGCCCCATTTGGTAATTGGCACCAATAAATTGGTGAGTACTTTCGGTACTTTCAGTGCCTCGCTGACCTTCATTCGCAAGGGTTTATTCAAACCAGCACTGTGGTGGGCGATGAGCTTCGGCACCTGCGTCGGGGCGTTGATCGGCGCGATGCTGGTTTATTTGTTGAGCGCGGGGGTGCTGAAAAAACTGCTGCCGCTGGCGATCCTGTTAGCGGCGGGATATCTGGTCTGGCCACGCCGGACACCGCCAGCCCCAGTCGACCCGCAGCCGGTGACAGCCACGAGCCAGCGCGGCGTTAAGTCGTTGACCGGTGGTCTGATCGGTTTTTACGACGGCTTCATTGGTCCCGGTACGGGCGCGTTCTGGATGGTGGCAACGATGAAGCTGTTTCATTTGGATATGGTCGCGGCGGCCGGTGTGGCGCGATTCATGAATTTTATTAGCAACATCAGTGCGTTGCTGACCTTCGTCATCCTCGGTAATGTTGACTACACCATCGGCCTAACCATGGGCGCGACCCTGATGCTTGGAGCATTTGTCGGTGCCCACAGCGCCATCCGCTACGGCGCACCGTTCATCCGCCCGATCTTCCTGCTGGTAGTGGCGTTGATGGCGGGACGCTTGCTGTTGACGGGCTGAGCCTGCTTATAACCGTCAACCCATCAGCCGCTTAAGGTCATTCCCGCGAAAGCGGGAATCCAGGAGACCGTGCGTGTTGTCGCTTCTGGACTCCCGCCTATGCGGGAGTGATGCTCCCTGTTGCGGGGCTACATAACAAATCCCTCCTAACCCCCTTTGCCAAAGGGGGAACTAAATCTATCCAACACTAATGTCATTACCACACTGATTATAAAATTAATTTAAGTGGCTAATTTTTAGTTATCAAATCTAAAAACTCAACTTATATAAGAGATCTATTCATTATGCACCGCAATAAATTGACGAAATCTTTAAGTCATACTAATAATACTAATGTTCATTAACTAAGCCATTTATCCGCACTTGATAAAAGATAAACAATAGCAATTGTATGTTTGCACCAAGCTGCACGCATTGATGGCAAAAATTGTATTGAACATAGCCACTGCTGAAAACAAACAACAGCGACTACGGTACTTGGCAAATAATTTTGGCTGACTTAGCTGATTATGGAGTGTCAGGTTATTTAATCTTTCATTCATGAGGTTTGCCATGAGAAAAACCCTTGCACAATTGATCATTATCACATCAATTATGTACTCGATAGTGGCCAGCGCCGCCGAGGTTTACAATACGACCACCAACACTGCCTCAAATATTACCTCGACGAGTGCCACTTTTAGCGGACAGTTTGTAAACCCTGATGTAAATTGGCCTTTATATTTATTCTTTTATCTTGGTACAGCTACCCCACCAACAGATCAACATGAAGCAGCAGAATCACCCATTCCAGTGCGCAGCCCTGGTACCTATTCGTTTACATATAACGCAACTGGATTAACGTGTAACACAACCTATTATTACTATGCCTATGTTGACGATCTGGATGGCGATTTTGGCACTGGCAGCACACTCTCGTTCACAACTTCGGCCTGTGATGCATCAGGGCCGCAGTCCATTCCCACTCTCTCACAGTGGGTGATACTGCTACTCGTCGGTATTCTTGGGTTCCTGGGCTTGGTAAAGCTGCGGCCCTCGTAGGGATGGTGCATATATATTGACCGACACTGGCAGGATCGTTTTCAACTCCCGGTCGCTAACGATCCTGCTGGGCACCAACAACCTGATGACCTTAGGAAGCAGGCATAGGGCAATAAGCGCAGCGCGGCCACCAGTGGTTTCGGTGGATGCGGCGCGGGGCGCCTTATCCACCCTACTACAATCTACAACCATCAACCCATCAATGAGTTAGGTCATTCCCGCGAAAGCGGGAATCCAGCAGGCCGTGCGTGTCGTCGCTTCTGGGCTTCCATCTACGCTGTAGTGGCGTAGGTTGGGGTGAACGAAGTGAAGCCCAACATCAAAGACGCTACGGCTATGCCATGTCTACTGGGTCGTTGGCACTGCAATGTAATGTTGGTGTTCCTTCGTCACCCCAACCTACACCGTTCATTTGTAACAGCTTAGTAGGGGGGGATAAGCGTAGCGCATCCACCAGAGAACGGCTGCGACGGAGCAAACCGCCCTCACCGCCTTATCTTGCTCCACTGCTCCTCCAACCGCTTGACCGATACCGGCAGGATCGTTTTCAACTCCTGAGCGAACTGCGACACCCGCAGTTCCTCCAAAAGCCAGCGGAAGCGCATCCGTTCCGCATCCTGCCGTTCCCGCTCCGCGTCCTGCTGCAATTGCCGCTTGCACTCTTGCCACAAACGGATGATATCGCCGCGCCGCTGGCGGTCCTTATCCGGTGCTTCCCGTAATTTACGCAGCCGCAACGCGATGGCTCGTAGATAACGCGGCAGATGCGGCAACCACTCCGACGGGGTTTGGCTGAGAAAACCGGGATAGATCAAATGCGCCAGTTGATCGCGAATATCGGCCAGCGCCTCGGCCCAAGTCGGCTCGTCGCTCAGTGCGCGCCGGACTTCGTGATAGGCGACCAAAATGGCGTCAGCCGCATCACAAACCTCGGCTTTAGCAGCCGCCAATCGGGTCTTGCCACGTTCCAGCAACGCCTCGAATTCCGCCCGCTCACGCGGTAGCGGTTGATCGACCAGAAAAGCCCGGTCGAGAATGGCATTCAACAGATCCTCGCGTAGATTTTCTTGGGTTCCCAAACCGACGAAGTGCAAAGTCATGCGCTGCAAATGCGGTAGATCCCGCGCCAGTTGCTTGAACGCTGGCCCTAGTCGCCAACCGATCAGCCGCCGCAAACCGATCCGCGTCGCCGCCTCGGCCCGCGCCGGAGAATCCAGCAGCCGCAACGCCAAACTACCGTCCGCTTCCGCAATCAGCGCCGGATAACCGCGTAACTGAATCCCGTTGCGGGTGAAGTTCACTTCCGCTGGCAACGCGCCGAAATCCCAGTCCCGCAACCGTTCTCGCTCGAACTCTGGAGTGGGCAGGGCCGCGAATCCAGTGCGCGCCTCGCCACGCAATTCGCGTTGAATCGCCTCCCAATCACGCCCAACCGCCCGTATCGTGCCGTCGCTATCCACCACCTGATAACGCATCCGCAGATGATGAGGAACGGCCTCGGGATTCCACGCCTCCTCTGGAACTTGCACCCCGGTCATGCGCTGCAATTGCTCGGTCATGGCCTCGACCAGCGAACGCGTATCGGGTTCGAGCGCTTCCAACAAGGCGCGGGTGTAATTGGGCACCGGCACGAAATGGCGTCGCAATGCCTTGGGCAGCGATTTCAGCAACGCCGCCATCCGCTCGGCCCGCAACCCCGGCACCAACCAATCCAGACGCTTGGGTTCCACTTGGTTGACCGCCGCCAGCGGCACGATCAGGGTCACGCCATCATCGTCCGTGCCAGGGGTAAAACGATAACTCAACGGCAATTTCAAGCCATCGAGATCGAGCTGATCGGGAAAACGCTCCCCATCCACCATCGGTCCAGCTTCGGCCAACAGTGCCTCGCGGTCCAAAAACAGCAGACGGGGATGATTACGTTCGGCCCGCCTGCGCCAAGTCTCGAAGGATGGACCGCTGTAAATGCCTTCGGGAATACGTGCATCGTAAAAGCGGTACAGC
>JACSSB010000101.1 GCA_014879435.1 Phycisphaerales bacterium | reverse complement strand
GCTGGAATGCCGTACCCCGAATATCAAGCGGTAAATCGAGGCCGCATGATGGCTCCTCTAGATATTCTAGAATCCGTTTCACCCACACGCTGAGTTCGGGATCGGTCCCATGGATCTCGGCGGCAGGAAAACGAAGCCTGAGTCGATCCTCTAAATGGCCAGGTTGATCACCGAACTCGACCGCGCAAATCCCGCGCTCGGTGGCTGCTACCAGCAACCAACCCAATGTGCATTCAACCAAAGCATGGCGGATATGTTGCCCTACCCCACCCTTTTGGTACTCGGCGGGCGTCATCCCCAGATGATCGACCGCGTTTTCGTAGCATCGACTGCTGGAGCCATAACCCGCGCTGTACAAGGCTTCGGTCACGGTTCGCGTCTTGCTCAGCTCTCCTTGAAATCGCCGTGTCCGACAAGCAGCGGCATAGGCTTTTGGGGTGAGACCGAGCGATCCCTTGAACAGGCGATGAAAGTGGCTGGGACTCAAGCCGACGGTGGCGGCCAATTCCTTTAATGCAGGAGGCGATTCGCTTTGCTCGATGATGCGGCAAGCACAGGTGATTGCAGCAGGAATCGGCGATGGATGCGAAGCGTGATGTGGATGACAACGTTGACAAGCGCGATAACCGGCGTGTTCGGCATCAGCGCAAGTCAGGAAGAATTCGACATGCTGGCGGTTCGGGCGACGTGCGGAACAAGTTGGGCGGCAGTACACCCCTGTGGTCTTCACCGCATAGAAAAAAGATCCGTCGGCTTGGGGATTCCGTCGCAACAGTGCTTCCCAGCGCTGATCGTTGGTTGCGAAAATTGGATCGCTGGATGCTTTCATCGCTGGCCTCGCCCAGATCGCTTGATCGATGCGGCCGATCCTAGCGGGCTGAACGTAAATCGACTATCCGATTCTTGCGATCCAATTCCTCAGTGGAATCCAGCCCGCTTTGGCGATGGGATTCAGACGCTGATCCGCTCCCAGTGTTGAAAACGATACGGCCATGCGTGCTGCGCGTCGGCAGGATGCGTCTCTTCCCAAACCAAACGCCACTCGCGCTCCTCCCACTCTGGAAACCAAGTATCGCCCGAAACATCGGCCTCAATGCGCGTCAAATACATCCGCTCGGCAAGCGGCAAAGTCTGGCGATACAACTGTGCTCCACCGATCACCATCAACTCGGGCGCGGCGTGGGCTATTTCCAAAGCCTGATCTAGGGTTTGCGCCAGGGAACAACCGGGAGCCTGCACATGGGGATCGCGGCTGAGTACGATCATCTGCCGACCGGGTAACGGCCGCCCGATGGATTCCCAGGTACGCCGCCCCATCAACAGCGGTTTGCCCATCGTCATGTGCTTGAAGAAACGCAGATCCGCCGGGAGATGCCAAGGGAGGCGCTGGTCACGACCTATCACACGATTGCGAGCCAGCGCGGCGATTAGGGAGAGTGGTGGCGTCATGTGGGCGATGATGACAGGTTGAGGGCCGATACGCTCCAAGCGGGAACTCCTGGTTGATCCAGGGCAATGGCGGTCAAGCGGTTACCCCAGACACAACCGCTATCGAGGGCATAAATTCCAGGTGCTCGATAGTAGCCCAACGCCGCCCAATGGCCGAAAACCAGATTGAGATCAGCGTTGCGTCGGTTCGGTACCTCGAACCAGGGTAGCAAGCCCGATCTTTGGGTGCCGGGTGGCCCTTTTTCGGAGAAAGATAATGATCCTTCTGCCGTACAAAATCGCATCCGGGTCAAAGCGTTGATGGTAAAACGCAGCCGATCATAACCGACAAGATCCTCACGCCAATAGCGCGGCTCGCTGCCGAACATCCGCGCCAGAAACTCCACATGTTCTGGGCCACGTAAAGTGGCTTCGACTTCCGCCGCATGGTATTGCGCCTGTTCGAGATTCCACTGGGACGGCAGGCCCGCATGCACCAGCGTAAAACCCAATTGGGCATCGTGATGCAGCAAAGGACGATTGCGCAGCCAGTCTAGCAACTCATCGCAGTCGGGTGCCTTCAGTACCGATTGAAAAGTATCCTTGCGCTTGGGTTTGATCTGGCCCGCAGCAACCGCCAGCAAAGTCAGATCATGATTGCCTAGCACCGCGACCACACATGCGTCCAAATCCCGCAGCAGCCGCAGCACTTCCGCCGACTGCGGTCCACGGTTGACCAGATCGCCGACCAGCCAAAGGACATCGGCACTGGGATCGAAACGCAGCAGATCCAGCAGGCGTCGCAGTGGGTCGAAACAACCTTGAATATCGCCGATCGCGTAAATAGCCATGATGCTCAATTCCTGGGCGGTGGCGAGGGGGTTGCCGTCGGTGATGGCGGCAATTGCCGGAGGATACGCTGCGCGACTTCGGGATAATCCTCATCGAAATGATGATCTCCCGGCATCTTTTCGACGATCAAACCCAAATCAGCCAGTTGCGGACAGGGGTCTTCACCCGCGTCTTCATCCGCTCCATAGATGCATAGGCGCTTGAAGCCCATCAATTTTGCCAATTCCGGCTGTATCGGTTGGCTGCCCGGCCCCGGTTCATCGCTGACCCAATTGCTTAAATGAAATTCGAAGATCGCATAACCCGACAATCCCAAAAAGGCCGCTAAATCGATTCGGTCGCGCAGATCTTGCGGTAGGCGATTGATGATCGCAGGCAAAATATCCGCGCCGAAGGAATAACCGATCAGCACAACCCGTTCTTTATTCCACTTCTGCATATAACTGCGGAGTACCCGCTCCAGGTCCAGAGCCACCTCTTCCGGCTGGTGCGGTTTCCAAAAATAACTGAGCGAATCCCAACCCACCACAGCCAACCCCTGTTTGGCCAATTCTTCCGCCACCGCTCGATCCAGCATTGCCCAACCGCCATCACCGGAGAACATGACCGCGAATCGTGGCTGTTCAGGCTGAGTACTTGCCAGCACTTCCGTGAGTGGAACCCCGCTGACATGATCACTTGGTTGCACTTGGTGGCTGATGCTCGGGTCCAGCCATTGCAGTAGGGCTAACAATTGTGGCAATACAGTTTTGAACCCTTCTGCTCCGGTCAACTCGGTCAATCGGGCTAATTGAACCGATTTGATGAATTGTTCTGCTGATTCGGTTCCGCAAGCGGATCGATTCTGAAACACGAACCAAGTGGTGAGCAGGCGCGTCACCGGTTTCAACAGAACTTGCTTGTGATCCGATGTCAACGCACTTTCCAGATTCCCCGCTCCGGGACATAAGGGTTTACTCAAGGGCAGTTCTGGACAGAAATCGGTCGCAATCCCAGCATGAAAACGTTCGGCTGGTGCCTGAGCTAAAGCACTGTAAACCAGCGCGGCACCGGCTCCCTCTCCCAATAAAATCGCGGGCCGATGCTGATCCAGGGAATAACGCTGTTCCAGGAAATGGTTCAATTGATCGAGATCCACCGAAGAATCAACGCATTCGACACCCACACGATCAAGCTGGGCCAGATAAGTATTGAGATCAATACCCACAACCGTGAAACTCAAATCGGCGATTTCCCGCGCCGCCGCCGCCAGATCGGCAGTCCAACCGTCCTTACCCGAAACGAACAGCACCGTACCTTTAGGCTCCTCATCGGAATGATAGACAGCGAGCTTGCCAAAACGGGAATAGTCCAGCGTTTCCTCAATGATCTCTGCCCGTACAACCGAGCTGAGTAAAATCGCGAGACCCAGCAACAGTACTCGCGATAAGTCATACATGATCGATCCTGAATTTTTCGTCATGGTCCGTTCGCGCCCCTAGAACCGTGGGAAATCAGCGTGGTCAGGTCGGCTAATATGCGTGGAAGTACCATCATGCCATCCGGTACCGCCAGATAGCGGGCTTCCCAGCACGGATCGAACTTGTTCTTGTATTGGTGCAGACCTCGAAAATTATAGAAAGACTCGCCACGACCAAAAACCAAGGCACCAAACCGATTCCATAATGGTGCCAAGCTACGGTTGCGCAAACCGGACAACGGTGCCATCCCCAAATTGAACCAAGTGAATCCTTGCTCACGGCCCCACAGCATGATGCGGATGAATAAATAATCCATGATTCCGGGAGGCGTATCTGGATGGTAGCGCATCAAATCGACCGATAATTCCTCGGTACCACCACACCATA
>JACSSB010000275.1 GCA_014879435.1 Phycisphaerales bacterium | reverse complement strand
ACTATTCCCCAGCCAGCCATGGCTTTAAATTCCGAGGATGCACCTGGACCACATTATAAAATGTGGAATACATGGGAAATTCCAAGGAGCGAGCAACCAGATCATATTTTAAAATGGGTAGCCACAGTAGCAAAAGCTGCTCCCGGTGGTAAGTTGAAGGCATTAGTTATTAATTGCCATGGATCACCAGCACACTTAGGTCTTGGTAAGGGCATTGGTTGGAGTGAATTAAGCTTATTTTCAAATATATCAGGCTTGGTGGATGAGATTTATATTGTGGCTTGTAAGGTTGTTTCCTTTGCGGGGAGTAGGGATGGCAATCTCTTCTGTAGCGCCATAGCCAAGACCGCTAAAACTTGCGTATACGCCTCAAATGAAAGCCAGACCACTGGCATTTGGCCCTATATACCTTATGGAAAAATTGACGGTTTTGAAGGAGAGGTTTGGAAATGGCACCCGGACGGGTCAAATGAGCTAAGCTCTTTGTAATAGCTATTAGCCACTAAGTTGTTGCTGGAGACTGAAACGTGAGCCTGGACAAATCTGATCTATTGGGCAGCGAAATTGAAAGCACTTATCTATTCAAATGGAGCGGTGCCTATGCCGGTTTTTTCAGTAATGACCGATTATTCGACAGAACTGGACGCTATCTGGGATGGTGCGATGCCAAGGGTTCCGTATGGAAATATAACGGAGAATGGCTCGGTCTCGTGGTAGAGAAAAACTACTTGGTGCGTGATTTGCGCGCATTTTCCCAGAAGCGGCCATCCCAAGTTCCTCCGGTTCCAGCGCGTCCGCCGATGCCGCCTGCATCTCGGGTAGCACGAGTGCCGTGGCCCAATTGTTGCGATCCGTTGGAAGCATTATTACGAATACCCACACCGGAAGATCTGGTTGGCGAATGGGGTTCCGATGAAGAAAAACTGCAGCTTGATAGAGATGGTCGCTTTCAATGGATAGCGATGGAACCGGTGATGAGTGCTGTGGGTGACTGGGAATTGCGCGGCCAAGAATTGCTATTGCGTTGGGAAGGCGTTGCAGAATCAGAGCGGGTTTATTGGGTGATCGAATTCACTGGGGATTCGCTATTGCTGCGCTGGATGAGAAAAACCGGACGCAGTTTGCCTTTCTGGTTGTGGCGCCAACCGATGCAATCGGACTCAGGCGTTGAGAAAGCGACGAATGAACCGCAAACAACGTAGGGCACTGGCCAGCGCGGCGGAAGTGCATACAGTCGCCGGTGCGAAACAACAGATCGAGCAGGCGATTGCCCTGCATCAGCAGGGTCAGCTCGGCGCGGCAGAAGCACTTTATCGTCAGATCCTCCGCCAAAATCCTCAACAGGTCGATGCTCTGCATTTTCTAGGCGTACTCGCCGCGCAGCGGCACGATAACGAGGGCGCCGTCAAATTGATCAGTCAGGCACTCGCTCTGAACCCGCACTATGCGGACGCTTACAACAATCTGGGCAATGTACTAGCCGCTATGGCGCGTTTCGACGAGGCGGCGACGGCTTATCACCGAACCATCGAATTGGCCCCCAGCAATCTCAGTGCCCACTGCAATTTGGGCATCATGCTACGGCGTTCCGGTCAATTCCAAGCCGCAGTCGCGGTGTGCCAGCAGGCATTGGCCCTGAATCCGAAACTGGCTGAAGTTCAACTCAATCTAGGCAAGGCGTTGGTTGCCTTGGAACGCTATGAAGAAGCTGTTGTTGCGCACTACGAAGCGATCCACCTGCGGCCTAGTTATGCTTCCGCTTATAGAAGCCTGGGCATGCTGTTGTACCGACTGGATCGCAAAGAAGAAGCCATCGATCTGTTCCAGCGCTGGTTGGAGCAGGCTCCAGATCAACCGGTCGCTCGGCACATGCTGGCGGCGCATTCTGGACAAGATGCGCCGACGCGGGCCGAAGATGCCTACGTGCAAGAGGTATTCGACGGTATGGCCGATGGTTTTGACGCGCATCTGCACCGCTTGAATTATCGAGCACCGGAATGGATCGTGCAGGAAATCGCCATGATGCTGGGTGCGCCAAGCCGGTCACTGAAGGTATTGGATGCTGGATGTGGCACCGGGCTATGCGGACCGTTGTTGCGTCCTTACGCCCACCATTTGTGTGGTGTCGATCTCTCGCCACGCATGGTGGCGCACGCACGGACACGCGGTAGTTACGATGAACTTGTAGTAGCCGAACTGACCGCATTCCTTATAGATCGACCTGCCGCTTATGACCTCATCGTATCGGCGGATACCCTGATTTATTTCGGTGACTTGCAACCGGTATTGGCGGCAGCGACAGCGGCCCTGCGACCGACGGGCTGGTTAGCGTTTACCGTAGAGCGCAGCGAGGGCGAAGCAAGGGAGGCATTTCGGCTTGATCGTAGTGGCCGCTACCAGCATACCGAAGCCTATCTACGACAAGAATTGGATCGAGCTGCTTTGGCGATCAAGACCTTGAAAACCGTAGATCTGCGTCTAGAGGGCGGCCAGCCGGTCGTTGGATACCTAGTGCTGGCACAGCGACCGGGAATGGCATCGGTCACGGTGCCAGCAAAGCAAGCTTGAGGAGGTACCCGTGCATAGCCATGGTGAGAAAATTGCGATACCAGTGAATGATCCTCGGTCCACTGTAGTGGCGGGATGGTTTGATCAGGCATTGATGCGTCATCGCACAGGTGATCTGGTACAGGCGCAGGTGTTTTACCAGCGGGTGCTCGACGTTCAACCGGAGCATCCCGAGGCGCTGAATTTCCTGGGAATCCTCATGCAGCAGCGCGGTCAGTCGGTCCAGGCGGAGCAGCTGATCCGGCGGGCTATTCGCGCCGTGCCTAGTTATGCAGCGGCGTACACCAATCTGGGCAATATCCTGATGGTGCGGAGACGCTATGAAGATGCCATTGCGGCTTACCGCCAAGCGACGCTCTGCAAGATGGATGAAATAGATGCCTGGGTGAATATGGGTGCGGTACTGCGCGGTTTGGGGCGATTACCGGAGGCACTGGAAGCCTATCGCCAAGCGAGTAAATCGAACCCTACAAACGCTGAAATCCATCATCGCCTCGGTTTGGTCCTTGCCGAATTGGAGCAGCTTGCGGAAGCGATTACCGCTCAGGAAGCCGCCTTGCGTTGCGATGCCGGTCATGAGGAAGCCATCAAACAGTTGGGTAGCTTGCTGCATCGGGTAGGGCGGGACGAGGATGCGCGGGTGGCGCTGGGTAATACCGTATTCCAGTTGGGGGAAGACCCGATGGCGCTGCGGCTACTGCAATATTGGTTGCAGTTGATGCCCGATGATCCTATTGCCCAGCATCGGCTAGCGGCGTGGTTTGGGCAAGAAGAGGAAACACCTGCACGCGCTTCCGACGCCTATGTGACCTATCTGTTTGATCGTTACGCGGAAGGGTTCGACCGGCATTTGCGCCAGGAATTGAGCTATCAGGCACCGGAGGTCATCGCAAATCAGATCGCCGAGATCGTGGGGGCGCCCGCCGCCGATCTGGATGTGCTGGATGCGGGATGCGGCACTGGTTTATGTGCACCATTACTGCGTCCTTATGCTCGCCGCTTAGTGGGGGTGGATCTGTCGCCGCGCATGTTGGACAAGGCGCGTGAACGCGGCGGTTATGATGAATTGCTCACGGCCGAATTGACGGCCTATCTCGAAACGCATTCTCAAAGCTACGATTTGATCGTCCTAGCCGATAC
The DNA here is from genome assembly GCA_014879435.1 of Phycisphaerales bacterium. GTDB lineage: Bacteria > Pseudomonadota > Gammaproteobacteria > Competibacterales > Competibacteraceae > Competibacter. The sequence goes on along the minus strand of JACSSB010000275.1, from coordinate 16,103 downwards.
GCTGGTGTATTTCGGGGCTTTGGAGGCCGTTTTCGCCGCTGCCGCGACCTCTCTGCGTGCGGGTGGTTGGCTGGCGTTTACGGTAGAGGCTGCAACGAAGGAGTCCCCACCGAGTGGGTTTCGCATCAATCAAAGTGGCCGTTACTGCCATACCGCTGAGTATTTACAGCAAACTCTGACGCAGGTGGGTATGGAAATTCGGTCGATGACGACGGCGACGTTGCGACAAGAATGCGACCAACCGATGACGGGTTACGTGATACTGGCTCGTCGGTCGATCATCTTGGCGAGTTGATGGCTGGATTCTTGTCGACGGCAAGGCTATCTTGACCACTTTTAGGCACGTGCGGCGCCGACGGATCGTCGGCAGCTGTGCTGCCTTTATTCCATCCTGGGGAGGTGGTCTTGATGGTCGAGTTCGATGAGGTGCGGCAGTTGGTCAATGAGATATTGCAATTGGGGGATCGGATAAAGCTGGAACCAGATACACCGCTGCTGGGGAGCATCCCCGAGTTCGATTCGATGGCAGTAATCACCTTGATTCATGCCTTGGAGCAGCAATTCGACATTCAGATCGCCGACGACGAGATCAGCGCCGAAACTTTCGAAACTCTGGGTAAAGTTTATGAACTTGTGCGCAACAAGATTATGGCGGCGAATTGAGCGCTGCTGTATTTATAGGGAGGGCACCAGACTCACACCATCGGGTTGCTAGGAACTCAGGAATTCTTCGTTCCAACCAATACTCGGCTCGCCACGGCCAGCGTCCGGCAACAAAGCCAACATGACCACCGTGCGGGTAGAGTTCTATACGCACGCAGGGCGCCAGTTCACTGGCGTCTGGAACTACCGCTGGCAGCATGAAGGGATCATCCAGGGCATGGAGGATGAGGGTCGGGACGTGGATATGCTGCAAATAAGGCCGGCAACTGGCTTGCGCATAATAATCGTGGACGTTGGCAAAGCCATGCAGGGGCGCAGTAATTCGGTCATCGAAGCCCAGGAAATCCCGTAGTGTCGTTAATTCATCCAGAGGTACAGGAGGATTTGGGCGATTCTGGAATTTATTCCGATAGCTTCTTTTCAGCGCGTGCAACAGATACGCCTGATAAAGTCGCGAGAAGCCTTGATTCAGACGCCGGGCTGTCGTTTCTAGCAGGAACGGGACCGATATCGCCACTGCCGCTCGCAAGGGATTGTCGGTTTTGCTTTCCCCCAGCCATTTGAGCAGTACGTTGCCACCCAACGAGTAGCCGACAGCAGCCAGAGCTGTGTCCGGTTCTCTTTGTCGTAGCCAGTTGACGAGTTGCGCGACATCGGCGGTGTCGGCGGCGCAATAGCCACGCGCCAGCCGATTGGGTTGGCCGCCGCAACCGCGAAAATGCATCACCAGTGCGCGCCAACCGCGCTGGGCAATGGCCGCCAGCAGTCCGCGTGCATAATGCGAGGCACTGGAACCTTCCAAACCATGCAGGATCAGCACAATTGGACCCTGCCCGCCAGGGAGCCAGTCCAAATCCAGAAAATCACCGTCCGGCAATTCCAGTTGCTGGCGTTGCAAGTGCAGGCGAGGCCGACGCCGACACAAGACCGACCATAGCGTCTGGGCATGTGGACCGGGAAGCCACCATGCTGGGTAAAAATTGGTGGAGTGCATGACGACCATGACCGGATCGATGGTCAATGAGATGGAAAGAGTGGGGCGGGTTTGGCGCTTGGGCTTGTGGGATCTAGGGCGCAGCTTGTTGTTCGTCGCTGCGCCCCAGAAAGTGCGCGAGATCCCTTATTCGGGTTGCGCCAGTTCTTCCTCAGCGGCTTGAGGCTCTGCAGATGCCGATGGCTTGGTGGCCGATTCCGCCAATAGCTCATCGTCAATCGCGGCATCGGCCAGTAGTTCACCCAGGGCGATAGTGGTCAGTGTCGCTGTCGGGGGCAGTGGCTCTGGACGCAGCACGAGACCGCCCAGCGGTGGCACTGTGATACTGATGGAATACGGTTTTTCCATCCAAGGCCGTTCCTCGGCGATTAATTCCATGCCACCGTTACCGACACCGCTACCGGCATAGTAGTGGGAGTCGGAATTGAAGATTTCGGTATAGCGGCACAAGCGTGGTACGCCAATGCGATAATCGTGGCGTGGGACCGGGGTGAAATTAACCACAACCACTACAAAATCATCATCCTTCTTTCGCAAGTAGCTGACGATGGATTGTTCAGCATCATGGCAATCGATCCAGTCGAAACCTTGCCATTCGAACTCGTAGTAATGCAGGGCCGGATTACTGTGGTAGAGGTGATTAAGGTCGGTGACCATTTGTTTCAGGCCGCGGTGGAAATCGTACTGCAGCACCCACCAATCCAGGGGATTGGCACTATTCCACTCGTGACCTTGGCCGAATTCAGTACCCATGAACAACAGTTTTTTGCCAGGGTGCGTGAACATATAGGTGTAGAGCAGCCGCAAATTGGCGAAGCGCTGCCATTCGTCGCCCGGCATTTTGTTGATCATCGAGCCTTTGCCGTGGACCACCTCATCGTGCGAGAACGGCAGCATGAAATTCTCAGTAAAGCAATACAGCATGCTGAAGGTCAGCAAATCATGATGGTATTTGCGATGGATTGGATTCTGCGCCATATAGCGCAGGGTATCGTTCATCCAGCCCATATTCCATTTCATGCTGAAGCCCAGTCCGCCCAGATAGGTCGGCCGGGTGACCTGAGGCCAGGAAGTGGATTCCTCGGCGATAACCATTGTGCCGGGATGCTCGCTATGCACCACGGTGTTCAGTTCGCGCAGGAATTCGATAGCTTCCAGGTTCTCGCGGCCACCGAATTTGTTGGGAATCCATTCCTTGCGTGAGTAATCCAAATAGAGCATGGAGGCGACCGCGTCTACCCGCAGCCCATCGAGGTGGAACTCTTTCAGCCAATACAGCGCGCTAGACAGTAAGAAATTCTTTACCTCATAACGGCCGTAATTGAAGATCAGGGTGGACCAGTCCAGGTGTTCGCCCAAGCGGGGGTCGGCGTGTTCGTAAAGCGGTTCACCGTCAAAGCGGGCTAGACCGTGCGCATCCTTGGGGAAGTGAGCGGGTACCCAGTCGAGAATGACGCCGATCTCGTTCTGATGGCAGTAATCGATGAAATAACGGAAATCGTCTGGCGTACCAAAACGGCTGGTGGGGGCGTAATAACCCGTAGTCTGATAGCCCCAGGAAGCGTCGTAGGGATGCTCGGTGATTGGCAGCAATTCTATGTGGCTAAACCCAGTTTCCTTGACGTATTCCACCAATTGATGCGCCAGTTCCCGATAATTGATGAACTCACCTTCCGGCCCGCGTCGCCATGAGCCAAGATGGACTTCATAGACCGACATCGGACTGTGCAGCCAGTCGGATTTTTGGCGCTGCTCCATCCAAGCCGTGTCGCCCCAGGTATAGGAATTGGGCTTGGTGACGATGGTGGCAGTGCTGGGGCGCAGCTCAAATTGCTGGCCGTAAGGATCGGATTTTAGGAATATCGCACCGTTGGAGCGGCTACGGACTTCGAACTTGTACAGATCGCCTGGACCCACGTTGGGTATGAACAATTCCCATACCCCGCTACCACCACGTACCCGCATGGTGTGGATTCGTCCGTCCCAGCGATTGAAATTGCCCACCACGCTAACCCGTTCGGCATTGGGTGCCCAGACCGCGAATAAGACACCGGCTACGCCATCTACCTGATGTCGATGCGCACCCAGAAAGCTGTAGGAATCCCAGTGTTTGCCCTCGCCAAATAGATAGAGGTCGAATTCCTGCAACTGCGGCGGGAAGCAATAAGGATCGTAGGAAATGTGCTCGTGATTGTCGGCGTCGCGCCAGATCAGCCGGTAGCGCTCTGGAACTTGGTCGGCTTTACCCTGCCATTCGAAAAGATCGGTGTCTGGAACCCGTTGCAGCGGCAGGTTGCCTTCGGCGATATGTACTTCCTGGGCGTAGGGTAAAAATGCGCGGACCACGACTTTCTTATCTTGAGGATGACGACCCAGCACAGAGAACGGGTCGTGGTGGCGGGCTTCGATGATGCGTTGTAGTTCGGGTTGGAGTTTCGGGCTCGTCACGTTATTTATCCTGTTTATGTTGATGGGTGTTGTAGGGCTACGCCCGACAGCGGTCAATACTTCGACCGTGAAATTGGGCCAGCAACGCCGCAGCTTTGGATCTTGCGTTATCCGAGGTCGGAAAACGACAAACCTTCGATACTGGGGGTCAAGCGCCGTGTGCGTTTATCGTTCTAGTATAACGCCGAATCTGTATTAATAACTCCAAGTATGGTGTGGGTATCGGCTAGCAATCGATAAGCGCTGTGATAATCCTTTTGAGTGTCAGGGTATGTGATGCCATTGCGCATCAGGCTGGCGAGGAAATACGTGTCCAAATCAAGCTGAGATCTTGAAATCTATGATGCCATCAAGCGGATTCGCGAGTGATATGCACTGATTGCTGATGCTTTCGCATCCTCCCAACCTCACAGTCTGATAAAATCACGCTGGCAACACCCAGACGTATCTAGATGGCCGTTGGTGCTGACTTGATTCGGCAGTTGATTGATTTTGCTGGATACACAATTGCTTGGCACGGAAACTAGAAGATCACCGTTGCCTCATTTTGCTTGCGTGTGGTGAATTGGCACCACGGGTTGATAATCCGAGTAGATCTAAAACGTATCCAAAGGACAATCCATGAACTCTCCTAAACTGCTTGTGTCTACGTTGGTTTTAGGGTTCGGTATGCTGATGGGCTGTTCCGGCGAGCAGTCGGACAAGCCGGTGAGCTTTCAGAAAGATGTGTATCCCATTCTGAAGGCGAGCTGTGCAGAGTGCCATACCCCGCCCGATGGCGAGGGTTATGTGAAGAGTGGTTTGGCGCTCAATACTTATGAAGGGTTGATGAAGGGAACCAAGATGGGCCCGATCATCATTCCTGGCCAGAGCATCAACAGTAACCTGAACCGGTTGATCGAAGGCCGCCCCGGTGTAGATCCTTCCATTCATATGCCGCACGGTAAGGTGAAACTACCCGAGGAAAAATTGGCCATCATCCGCAAGTGGGTCGATCAAGGCGCCAAGAACAACTAAATTAAATCACACTCCACTTGCGTAGCGTTTTTCGTTACTGGCTAGTTGGCCCTCCTCTTGGTTGCGAGAGGAGGGCGCACTCTCGGTTATATCCACTCATTACAATTTCTGATCGGTCCGCTCGACCCTATCCTCCGTTCCGTCGCGAGTCCGCTGTCCGAACCTGTTTGTTCCATTGGATCGTTTTGGGGAGGTACCATGGTAAGTTCTCGGCAGACCGCGCTCGCTGGCGTGGATTTCGATACCTGGCTGAGCAGTTGGCAGATTTACTGGACACCGGCTCAGGTCGAGGTTGTCCGCCGCGCTTATGCGCTGAGCGGTGAACCGGAGCTGGCGGTCGCCGATCTGTTGGCCGGTCTACGCATGGATCATGAGGTGGTCGCTGCCGCCCTGCTGCACGAGCCGATTGCGGCTGGGCGAGTCGCACTGACGCAAGTTAAAGAGGAATTTGGATCGGCAGTCGCCTATCTAGTGGACGGTATTATCAAGCTCGACACCATTGGCGAGTTGCACCAGAGCGGTCAGCATGTCGGCCATCAATTGGAAAATCTGCGCAAAATGCTGCTGGCGATGGCGCGAGATGTGCGCGTCGTCTTGATCAAGCTGACCATGCGCTTGCACGAACTACGTCAGTTTGGGCGTCATCCCTCCCCGGAATCACGACGAATTGCCCAGGAAACCCTGGATATTTTCACCCCACTGGTCAACCGGCTTGGCATCGGTCGTATCAAGTGGGAAATGGAAGATCTAGCGCTGCGTTATCTGGAACCGGCTGCCTATAAACAGATTGCCTCCGCGCTCGACCAACGTCGTGCTGATCGGGAGTGCTACATTGAGCAGGCGGTGGAGGAGTTGCGCGACCGCCTGCATCAGAGTGGGATTCAGGCCGAGGTTAGCGGTCGGGTCAAGCACATCTACAGCATCTGGCGGAAGATGCAGCGCAAGAAACTCACCTTCGGGCAGATTTTCGATGTGCGTGCGGTGCGGGTCATGGTCGAAACTGTCAACGACTGCTACGCCGCGCTGGGTGTGGTACATGCCTGTTGGAGTCATATCCATCAGGAGTTTGACGACTATGTTACCCATCCCAAACCCAACGGTTATCAATCATTACACACGGCGGTGGTGGGGCCAGAAGGCCGGGCACTGGAGGTCCAAATTCGGACCTTCGGTATGCATCAGAATGCGGAATTGGGTGTCGCCGCCCACTGGCGATATAAGGAGGGTGGTGAAGGTCCAGGTGAAGCAGCCGAGCAGCAGATCGCTTGGTTAAGACAAATTCTGGAATATCGGGAAGAGGAAGGTAATGATGGTGATGGCGATTTGCTGGAGCGCTTTAAGGCCGAGGCATTTCAGGATCGGGTGTACGTCATCACCCCAAAAGGTGCCATCGTCGAGTTACCGCGAGGAGCGACACCGCTAGATTTCGCCTACCACATCCATACCGAAATCGGTCATCGCTGCCGAGGTGCCAAGGTCAACGGCCGGATCGTGCCGTTGAGCTACCAACTCAGAAATGGCGAACAGGTGGACGTACTGACCACCAAGACCGGTGGTCCCAGCCGTGACTGGTTGAGCCCGCATTTGGGCTACGTGAAGACCAACCGAGCTCGCGCTAAGATCCGTCAATGGTTTATCCAGCAAGATCAGGAGAAAAGTATTCTCGCTGGTCGCGCCTTGTTGGATCGGGAATTCCAGCGCTTGGGAATCCGGCATCTCAAGCCAGAGAAAGTGGCCGAAAAATGCAGCTTCAGCAAACCGGAGGAGTTATTCGCCGCGCTAGGTCATGGTGCGTTGACCATCGCCCAGGTGGTGACCAAAATCCAGGATCTTCTGCCACCCCCGCCACCAGTCGACTCTCTTCCTCTCACGCGCAAGCCCAAGAGTATCGAGTTTGGCCGGGATGATGTGCGCATCCGTGGAGTAGGACGGTTAATGACGCAGATGGCGCAATGCTGTCAACCAGCGCCGTTTGAACCGATCGTAGGCTACATCACCCAGGGACGTGGCGTAACGATTCACCGTCAGGATTGCGCCAACTGGCTCAGCTTGGCCAGCCAACACCACGAACGGGTGATCGAAGTCGATTGGGGCGAAACTCCCGCCACCTATCCGGTGGATATTATGATCATCGCTCATGACCGTCCCGGCCTGCTGCGCGATATCACTTCCATCCTGACCAATGCGCAGGTCAACGTCCTGGGCGCGAACACGCTGACTGATCGGGAGACCTCCATCGCCCGCATGGGATTGACCCTGGAAATCACCGATGTAGCACAGCTCAGTCGGGTGCTAGATCACATCGGGCAGTTGCATAATGTGGTGGAGGTGTATCGCAAGAGTTAAAGTGAGCGTCTTAGCTGAGGCTGGCCAGCAACCGTCGGGTTTCCCGTAGTAAAGGGTTGCGCCGCAGCAGCAAGGTGAGGCGGCCACCGCCGCTTTGTCGCCACAGGGTCGCTGCACGGATACCCGCCAACAACAGCGCTCGAATCCGATTGCTATTCTCTGGATTGTTCAAATGAACCGGCGCGCCGCTGACCATGATGCGTGGCGACAGGGTACTGAGGCTGTTTAGATAGATCTCGGCAAAGCGCGCAATGATATTGCCATGCTCAATCGGAAAATGCGCCAAGTTCGGGAGGGTATTCTCGATACCCGTGCGGATGGCTTGGAGCAGGTCGGCCCGTCGAGACAGTTTGCGCTCTAGACTCAGCAGCACCACTGCGTAGCGGGTCAGTTCCATATCCCGTGGGTTACCGAGTTGCTGTTCGAGCAGACTCAGGCCGAGGCGTAGCCGGGAAATACCGCCGTATACGTCCTCACTGCTGGCGGCATCGATCTTGATCAAGCTGCTTAGGCAGGTTTCGACGTCTTCCGAGTTGGCTTGGCCACGGCGGGCGATGCCGCGCACGAGATCGGCGGCTTGTAATACGCCAGCGAGAGCGATGGCGCGATCACGGTCGGTTTGGGGCATGGATAATGAAGGTCGGGGTGGCGAAAGTGAAGTTTAATCCCAAACGGCGTCGATCACTCCGCCGCCCAAGCAGTCGTCGGCAAGATAGAAGACGATGGATTGTCCGGGAGTTATAGCGCGCTGCGGTTCCAGGAACCGAATCGTAGCGCCCTGTGCATCCAAGGCTTCCAGCACGCAGGCCTGATCGTGCTGGCGGTAGCGAATTTTAGCCTGACAGTACAGCGGTATGGTTGGCGGCTGGCCAGCGATCCAGTTCAGTTGCGAGGCACGCAGGCAGCGGTGAAACAGGGCCGGGTGGTCGTGGCCTTGGACCACGATCAAGCTATTGTTTTCCAGATCCTTGCCAGCGACATACCAAGGCGCGCCATCCCCATCGCGTCGTCCGCCGATCCCCAGGCCCTGCCGTTGACCGATGGTGTGAAACATGAGACCGGCGTGCTCACCCAGTGACGTGCCATCCAGAGTCCGAATCGGTCCCGGACAGGCCGGTAAAAAACGATTCAAGAATTCCCGGAACGGACGCTCGCCGATAAAGCAGATACCGGTACTGTCCTTTTTAGCATGGGTGATCAGGTCAGCACGGGCTGCTATTTCCCGCACTGCCTGTTTGTGCAGGTCGCCGATGGGAAACAGTGCACTGGCGAGTTGAGACTGCTCGAGTCCATACAGAAAATAGCTCTGATCCTTGCCTGGATCACGGCCTTTGAGCAGGTGATGGCGACCCGCACGTTCCTCACGCCGAACGTAGTGACCGGTGGCGATATGTTGAGCACCCAGCCGACGGGCGTGGTCGAGAAAGGCACTGAACTTGATTTCAGTATTGCATAGGATATCGGGATTAGGGGTCCGCCCATGGCGGTATTCGTCCAGGAAATGACGAAATACACGATCCTGATATTCGGCGCTGAAGTTGACCTGATGCAAGGGGATATCCAGCGTGTCGCAAATCGAGCGCGCGTCTTCCAGATCCTCAGCAGCAGAACAGTAGCCGACTTCGTGGGAATCTTCCCAATTCTTCATGAACACGCCATGTACTTCATGGCCCTGTTCGACCAGTAGCAGAGCAGCCACCGAGGAATCGACGCCGCCAGACAGGCCCACCACGATCCGGTTTTTGGCCATTGGAAAATTTATAGAAAATAGGAATTAGGGATAAGGATAGGAATAAGAAAAATTATGATAGCAAACGCATCCAGCGGGTAACGTCAATTCGTGGCTGTCGGTCATTCAAGGAAAAGGCCGAATCGGAAGAATTCGGCCTTGCGAAATAGGGTGTGGATTTATTTGCCGATGGTGGTCAGGGCGTCCTGCACCAGCTTATCGAAATCGGCCTTGAAACGTGTTGTCAAATCAGCCAGCGCTTTAGCGTCATCCATAACTTTTTGATTCAGGCTGGAAATTATCTCAGCCTGAGAGGTCAGAAACATCTGCAAACTGGTTGGATCGCTGATGTCCGCAGCGGCCTTCATGCGGTTCATCGCTACATCGACATAGGATTGCAAGGAACTCATCTGGAAGTTGACCAGGGCTTCCAAATTGGTAGCGGATAGCTTATTGGCTTTGATGACTGGAGCCAGAAAACTCTGGTATTGCTCGGACATTTTGCTCAGGGTGTCGTTGCTCATGGCGGCGGTCTCTCCATAAATAAATGAGGAGGGGTGGATTATGAATGGAAGGATAGACAATATGGAAAATAGCATAAGGCAGTTTTTGCTGCAGGGTATTATCCATTTGGATTGCTTTTCGCGATGCAGCATCGGGATGAAGACATCCGGCTGGCTTGGCGTCTAACAGGCATTGGCGGATAATGCCGGCCTTTACTGTGATCGATAATCTCCATGTGGTTTAAAAATATTACATTATTTCGCCTGACTGAACCGTTGTCGCTTTCGGCCGAGGGACTAGCGGCACGATTGGAACAATGTATTTTTCAACCCTGTCCAAGTTATCAGCCAAGTAGCGCGGGCTGGATCTCGCCACTGGGCCGCAAGGGGCGCGATTTGGTCCATGCCGCAATGGGGCGACTGCTGCTGTGCCTACGAACCGAAGATAAAGTCTTGCCAGCGGCCGTGATCCACCAGATGTTGGAAGAGCGCCTCGCTGAAATTGAAGATCAGCGACAGCACCCAGTACGGCGTCGAGAAAAACTGGAATTGCGCGAACGTATCGTAGAGGAGTTACTTCCTCGTGCTTTATGCCGCAATCGCTATGGCTACGCCTACTTCGACCCGATGGCGGGCTGGCTGGTGGTGGATGGTGCCAGCCCACGCGGGGTGGAAGAGCTAACCACGATACTGCGCAAAACGCTGGATACTCTGCCGATTGCTCCACCTCGAACGCGGCGATCGGTCGCAGAAGTGATGACTGCTTGGCTGGCTGAGGGCCGAGCTCCAGCGGAGTTCACGCTGGGAGATAGCTGTGAATTGCGCGAGGCGGGGGAAGCGGGTGGGATTGTGCGTTGTCGTGGGCAAGATTTGGCGAGTGTCGAGATCCGCAGTCATTTGGCAGCGGGCAAACAGGTGACCCGTCTGGGATTGTGTTGGAACGAGCGAATCGCCTTTGTGCTTGATGAGACGCTGGTATTGCGCCGACTCCGGTTTTTGGACGTGGTTCAGGAGTCGTTGCGAGATATCGCCGATTCCCCAGAAGCGGTATTCGATGCCGAATTCGCACTGATGAGTGGCGAGTTGGCACTGTTGATACCGCGGTTATTGGAAGAGCTGGGAGGTGAAGCCTAAAAATCTGGGCGGATTCTGAAGCTAGATAGGATTCTGAAGCTGGATAGAGAATGCGGATCATCTGTTTGAGCGATCCGAAGAGGCAGGCGCATGAGCGGTTGGCAATTGACAAGCGTAATCGGATTGATAGGACTGCTGGCGATCTTCGCGGTTGCCGGATGGTTGATCGTGCGTTGGACCCGGCAGCGCAAGCGGCAGACGGAAGAGCGCCTGGCATTGTTGCGAAAGGCGGCGGCGGAGAAGGCAGCGGCGGAGAAGGCGGTAGCAGAGAAAGCGGCGGCGGAGAAGGCGACGACCGCACGAGCAGCGCGGGAACGGCTGATAGCTAGGCAAGCGGCAGCGGAGAAGGCGGCGGCGGAGAAGGTGGCCGCAGAGAAGGCGGCGGTGGAGCAGGCTATCGCCGAATGGGCAGCGGCTGAACAGGCCGAGGCCGAACGTGCGCAGATCAAGCGAGTGGTGGCGGATCGTTGGGAGGCTGAAGAGGCCGATGCGCGGATGCATACCATCGAGGAAGCCATCACCGAGTGGTTGGATGCAGAGCGCAAGGGAAGTCGATTGGCGGCGTCTGCTTCTACCGCGACCTCTAAAGCGGGCAAGGTGCCGCAAAAAACCTATACCCGGACCGAAGCGATCCGCCAGCAAGTACGCATTACCGCCGAGAAGGTCGAGCGAGAAGTACAGGAATTGGAATACATCAAGAATCGCATCGAAGCAGGTGTGGATTTTCTTCCCATCGAATTTAAACAGACCATCGACAACTGGAAGGAAGGGCGGATTTTTCGCCACAATACCTTCGATGATCTGAAACTCAAGTTTCGCTACAAGGCCTATTCGGTCGAAGATGGCTACGAGTTACTGTATCAATACAACGAGTGGGTAGCCCAACAGAGCCAGAAACTTCGGGTCTTCATCCGCTTGCTGGGTACCGATGTGGAAAAAAATGAGAGTATTCGGGCGGCTATTGAGCGAGCGGAGCGTAAGGAACAGCAGAAATACTTGGAAATGGATGTCGATATGATTTTCACTCTGCGCGAAATCCGCGCCATTTTGAATCATCTGATCGGTATGGAGACTATTCTCAAGGCGTTTGAGCTGGTTTGTCGCAAGCGCTCCGAACAGATCATCGCCCCATCATGGGAAGCAAGGGGATCGTTGTAGGTAGCGACGCAAGGCCCGATGGGAACGCTATAATCGACTTGGGTCGGAGGATACCTGCGGATTCGTGCGCGGTCTCGCCCCCCTTGCCCCTTCGGCTGGCTGAAGGTTTTGGAATTCATCGATTTGAGGAATGTTTATGAGAAAGGCGTTGTCTCTACTGCTGTTTTCCGTCCTGCTCTCGCTGGGTGTTACTGCATCAGGAGCCGAGAAAACTATCAAGTTAGGTGTAATCGCTGAATTGACCGGTGATATGCCGGCGGTGGGCGCGTCTTGCCGGAATGCTGCGGAGCTGGCGGTCAAAGAAGTGAACGCCGCAGGTGGCCTGAAAGTCGGCAAGCAAAAGATGAAAGTGGAACTGGTGGTGGAGGATAACGCCGGTAAAGCCGATCAATCTGCTGCCGCCGCGCAGAAATTGATCACGCAGGATGAGGTACTGGCTATCGTTGGACCAAATGCCAGCCGCTACGCCATTCCCGCTTCTGAGATCGCCGAAAGTTCTGAAACGGTGTTGATCACTCCTTGGTCGACCAATCCCAAGACCACTTTGGATGCCACCACCAATGAACCCAAGAAGTATGTCTTTCGGGCCTGCTTCATCGACCCGTTCCAGGGTGGGGTACTGGCCAAATTTGCCTATGAGAACCTGAAGGCGAAGAATGCGGCGGTGCTGTACGATGTAGCCTCCGACTATAACAAGGGTATTGCCGAAGTCTTCAAGGAGAAATTTGAAAAGTTGGGCGGTAAGGTCGTTGCCTTTGAGACCTATACCACCAACGACAAGGATTTTTCGGCGCAGTTGACCAAGATCAAGGATGCCAAGCCGGATGTGATCTTCCTGCCCAACTACTATAACGAAGTGCCACTTCAGGTTCAGCAAGCCAAGCGTTTGGGTATCACCGTTCCTTTCATTGGCAGCGATTCCTGGGGTAGTCCTGAGCTGTTGACTTTGGGTGGTTCCGACCTGAATGGTTACTATTTCAGTACCCACTATTCTGCGGATAATGCAGCTCCAGTGGCCAAGAAATTCATCGCCGACTATGAAAAGGCCTATGGAGCCAAGCCGGACGATGTAGCCGCTTTGACCTACGATGCTTTTGGTTTGTTGTTCGGGGCGATCCAGCGCTCTGGCAAGGTAGACCGTGAGGAAATCCGGGCTTCCTTATCGACGCTGCCCAGCTATAAGGGGGTGACGGGCGATATGAAATTCCAAGCCGATTCACGCGATCCGATCAAGAGCGCCGTGATCCTGCAAATCAAGGACGGCAAGTTTAACTACTTCACCAACGCCAATCCCTGATCGCCTGACTATAAGCGCTTTATGACCACAACAAGGAGCGGCCATTACGGCCGCTCTTTACTTATCAACCGGCGGCATGACGGAATACGATCTTGAACGACGGCATTGTTTACTGGCTTCAACAGATTTTGAATGCACTGCAACTGGGTAGCATCTACGCGCTGATTGCCTTGGGCTATACCATGGTCTATGGAATCCTGACCATGATCAACTTCGCTCATGGCGATGTGTTCATGATTGGCGCATTTTTTTGTTTCCTGGCGGCGACAGCGCTGGGTCTGCCGTTTGTGCCGACCTTACTGCTGACCATGTTGGGTACGGCGCTGCTCGGTGTGGTGATCGAACGATTGGCCTATAAACCGCTGCGTCAGGCACCTCGGGTCTCGGCTGTCATCACCGCACTCGGGATAGGATTGTTCCTGGAGAACTTCACCCTGGCGTTGGCGCCTTATCCCAAACATATCCCGCCCCTGCTGGAGAGCGTGACCTGGAATCTGGGTGGGGTTTCCGTTTCTTCCTTGCAGGTGATCATCATCTTCCTGTCGCTCGGTTTGATGCTCGTCCTGGATTATGTGGTGCATCGCACTCCGGTCGGTATGGCGATGCGGGCTATTTCCTGGGACAAGACCTTCGTGCCATTGATGGGTATTCCGGCAGATCTGATCATTTCCGTCACCTTCGCTATCGGTGCAGGACTGGCGGGAGCGGCGGGCACGATGTATGGCCTAGCCTATCCGGTTATCGATCCTTACATGGGCATCATGGTTGGCTGGAAGGCATTCATTTCTGCGGTGGTGGGTGGTATCGGCAACATCCGCGGCGCGATGATCGGTGCGTTCATCCTGGGTGGGGTGGAAATCATGGTCACAGCCTTCTTCCCTTCCACCTACCGAGATTTCGTGGCGTTCTCGCTATTGCTGGTGTTGATCGTCATCCGACCCTACGGCATCCTCGGCCAGCCACGGACGCAAAAGGTATGATCGCTACTCTGAAAAATACTTGGGAATGGCTGCTGGATCAGTCTTGGCTGTTGCCGTTGCTGTTGGTCATCGGGTTTGTCCTAGCCTTTGCCATTCCCGAATACAATCTACTCAACAAGTACGTGCAGTTGGTGCTGATGTATGTCGGGATCAACATCATCCTGGCGGTCAGTTTGAATCTGGTGAACGGCTACATGGGTGAGTTTTCCCTGGCCCACGCCGGTTTCATGGCGGTGGGGGCGTATACCGCCGCGTTGTTGACCATGCGAGTGCTACCGGTTGCCGCCTATCCCGGATTGTTTCCGCTGGCGGTGTTAGCCGGTGGTTTGGCAGCGGCCGTGTTAGGCTTGATCGTCGCCATTCCCTCGTTCAAGGTGCGCGGCGACTATCTGGCCATCATCACCCTGGCATTTCTGATGATCGTTAAATCGGTGATCGAGAATATCGATGTCATCGGTGGGCCGCGCGGTATTCCGGGAATCAAGCGCTTGACGACCATGCCCTGGGTCTTTTTCTGGGTCGTGGTTTGCGTCTGGATGGTGCGGAATTTCGTCTATTCCAAATATGGGCGCGGTGTACTGTCGATCCGTGAAGACGAAATCGCCAGCGATCTGATGAGCGTTAACACCCGCCGTGTCAAGTTCCTGGCGTTCATGACTTCCTCATTTTTCGCAGGTATCGCCGGAGGGCTGTTCGCGCATCTGTTGCAGTTCATCAGTCCCCGCGTATTTGACATCATCAAGACCACCGATATTTTGATCATGGTCTATCTGGGGGGAATTGCTTCTATCGGCGGATCGATCCTGGGTGCGACGCTTTACACCGTGCTACTGGAGATTTTACGGCCTTCCACGGTCGCTGGGATGTTGTCCTGGTTGCCCGCCATAGTGTTCGATCCGCTCAATGAGTATTTCATCCGCCATCTAGGTGTGTGGCGGATGGTGATCATGCCATTACTGCTGGTGCTGGTGATGCTGTACTGGCCCCGCGGCATCATGGGATTGCGCGAATACCGTGGATTCATCCCGCGCCGTGACCGAGAGGCGCAACATCGTCTGAAAAAGTCAGAAAAACAGGAGATGCCATGATGTTGCTTGAAGCGACGCAAGTCCGGCATTTCTTCGGCGGCTTGTGTGCTGTTGCCGATTTCAACCTCCATCTCCATGCGGGTGAATTGATGGGGATCATCGGCCCCAACGGTGCGGGCAAGACCACGATCTTCAATCTCATCACCGGAGTGTACCGCGCCTCTGAAGGGAGCATCCGTTTCAAGGGCACGGAATTGGTTGGGAAGACGCCGCACCAGATCACGGCGCTACGCATTGGCCGTACCTTTCAGAATATCCGGCTGTTTCGTGATTTGTCGGTGCTGGACAATGTGCGTATCGCCCACCACGCGCAAGCCGATTACACGCCGCTGGAAGCATTGCTGCATGTGGGGCGTTATCGTCGAGAAGAACAGCGCATCATCGAAAACTCGCAACGGCTACTGAGTATTTTCAAATTGGAGGCGTTGGCCGGCGAGACTGCCAAGAATTTGCCCTATGGTCTGCAACGACGCTTGGAAATCGCCCGAGCACTGGCTATCGGACCAGAATTACTGCTGTTGGACGAGCCAGCGGCGGGGATGAATCCGAACGAGATCGACCAGTTGATGGAGTTTATCCAGTGGATTCGCCAGGAGTTCAAACTCACGATCTTATTGATTGAACATCAAATGAAGCTGGTCATGGGCATTTGTGAGCGGATCAAGGTTCTCGATTTCGGCGAAACTCTGGCGGAGGGACCGCCTGAGATGATTCAGAACGATCCCTTGGTGTTGGAAGCCTATTTG
>JACSSB010000136.1 GCA_014879435.1 Phycisphaerales bacterium | reverse complement strand
GGTGGCCGTCTGGCGGTGATCAGTTTTCATTCCCTGGAGGATCGAATGGTCAAGCACTTCATGCGAGAACAGGCACGAGGCAGGGAATTACCGCTGGATCTACCCGTGGCAGGTGGTCCGACTGGAATGACTCTCGGTCTGATCGGGCGAGCGGTGCGACCCAGCGCTGTAGAGATAGCCGCTAATCCCAGGGCGCGCAGTGCGTTGTTACGGGTCGCGGAGCGACTGGCATGAAAGGGCAGGTTTTACTAGTGGTTGGATTGGCTGTGGCCGTACTCGGTTCTGGCATCGGCGTGGTATACACCGAGCATACGAACCGGCAGCTTTTCATGGAACTGCAAAAGTTACAGACGAAGCGAGACGATCTTGAAGTGGAATGGGAATTGTTACAACTGGAGCAAAGTACGCTAGTTACGGATGCCGTGATCGAGCAAACGGCGCGTAAACGCCTGGATATGCTGATTCCAGACCCTGGTGAAGTCCTTTATATCATCCCCCGATAAGATCAATGTTCAATAAGATCTTGCTTATGTTTGGAAAAAAGCCCGTAAAAAGATCAGCGGGCACTTCGTCGCGCAGCATGACTCGGCGAGAGCTGTTGCTCGGCTTGTTATTCCTGGCAGCAGGAGGAATGGTGGTGCGTGCCGCCTACCTGCAAGTGGTGCACGCCGATTTCCTGCGAGAGCAAGGCGACCAGCGTTTTCTGCGAGTAGTCGAAGTACCCGCGCACCGTGGGATGATCCTTGATCGTAACGGAGAACCACTGGCGGTGAGTTCGCCGGTGGATTCGGTCTGGGCGCAGCCGACCGAATTGAAGCAACAGCGTGATCGTTGGCCAGCGCTTGCCTCATTGCTGGGACTGACAATGACAGAACTGGAGCAGAAGCTGGCGGTACCCGAAACCCGGCAATTCGTTTATCTACGTCGGCATTTGGCGCCGAGCGTGGCCCAGAGAGTTATGCAACTTGGAGTACCTGGTGTGTACTCGCGGCGCGAATACCGCCGTTACTATCCAGATGCCGAAGTCACCTCTCATCTGTTGGGATTTACTGATATCGACGATGCCGGTCAGGAAGGAATTGAAAAGAGCTTCGATGACCGCCTGCGTGGCATTCCTGGCAGCAAACGGGTGATTAAGGATCGCTTAGGCCAGATCGTTGAGGACGTAGAAAATATCCAAGTTCCGCAGGCCGGTCAGGCTGTGGTGTTGAGTATTGATCGGCGGCTGCAATACCTCGCCTATCGCGCTCTGAAAGCGGCGGTGCGAGAGAATCGAGCCAGCGCAGGTTCTGCGGTAATCGTGGACGTACAGACCGGCGAGATCCTGGCCATGGTGGATCAGCCAGCGGGTAATCCGAATAATCGCGCCGAACTGAAAGGGGATTTGTTACGCAACCGAGCGATCACCGACGTTTATGAGCCGGGTTCGACTCTAAAGCCCTTCACGATCGCCATGGCGCTGGAAAGTGGCCGCTGGACGCCCAGTACTCGGGTGAATACTTCGCCCGGTTGGCTCCAGGTAGGTCGCAACCGAGTGCGGGACGTGCATAACTACGGCCTGATCGATGTCGTACATGTGCTAAGTAAGTCTAGCAATGTCGGTACCAGCAAAATCGCACTGTCCTTGCCGGCCGAGCGCTTATGGAAGCTTTACAAGAATCTTGGCTTTGGCGTGCCAACGGAAGTGGGTTTGGGCGGTGAGCAACCGGGTGTGCTGCGCCATTTCAGCAAATGGGGTGGTGAGATTGGGCACGCGAACCATTCCTTTGGCTACGGACTGTCGGTCAGCATGTTGCAGTTGGCCCAAGCCTATGTCGTGCTCGCGACGGATGGTATTCGACAACCGCTGACCCTTCTCAAACGCGAGCAGCCGCTCGATCCGGCCAAGGAAGAACGGGTATTGTCAGCAAAATCGGTGCGGCAAGTGCGGGCGATGATGGAGGAAGCCGTGAGCCGGAAAGGGACTGGATTCAAATCCACCGTACCCGGTTACCGAGTGGCGGGTAAAACCGGCACGGTACATAAGATCGTCGGTGGTCGTTATGCCGCCAACCGCTATTTTTCCTTGTTCGCTGGCATGGTGCCAGCCAGTAATCCACGACTGGTGATGACGATCATCGTCGATGAGCCGAAAAGCGGGGCCTACTACGGAGGAACCGTGGCCGCGCCAGTATTTGGCCAAACCATGGGCGAGGCGCTGCGAATTTTAAACATCACACCGGATGATCTTCCGAGTATGAAGATCGCAGGTATGGTGTCGCCAGCGAAGAAAACAGCGGACAATCTTCCCAGCGTAAAAATTGCAAATACGGCGCCAGCGGTGGAGAAAAAACCATGAGTCTGGCCTCGCCACATACCCTGGGCGCGTTATTGAGGGAATTTGCCGAAGTACCGCAAGCCTTGGCCAACCAGCAAGTGACCGGGCTGACGCTTGACAGCCGTGCGGTTCGATCCGGTGATCTGTTTTTTGCATTGCGTGGCGAGCATCGGCACGGTTTGGAGTTCCTCGACTCGGTACGAGCGGCGGGAGCACGCGCCGTGGTATGGGAACCCCCTTATCTAGGGCCGCTGCCAGCCGCTGCTGAAACAGCGCTCCCGTTGCTAGCGGTACCAGAATTGCGTCAGCGCATGGGAAAGATTGCCCATCATTTTTATGGGGCACCATCCGAGCAATTGCAGGTCATCGGTGTCACTGGAACAGACGGTAAAACTTCCTGCGTCCATTTTATTGCCCAGGCGTTGAGCGATACCGATAACGGACCCTGTGGCATGCTCGGAACCTTGGGGATTGGTGAATACGGCCAAACCGAGCCATCGCCGCATACCACACCAGACCCTTTGCGCGTACAGAGCTGGCTGGCGAAATTGGTCGCTGCAGGTCGAAGTTACGCCGCGATGGAAGTGTCCTCGCACGCTCTGGATCAAGGGCGAGTGAATGGAGTGCGCTTCGCCGTGGCGGTATTGACCAATCTGACTCGCGATCATCTGGATTATCACGGCACGCCGGAAAGCTATGCCCTGGCCAAGCGTCGGCTGTTCTGTGAGCATCAACCCGTGCATGCGGTGTTGAACCTGGATGATGATTTCGGTCGCACCCTCGCCATTGATCTAAATAGCCCGCGCACCGTGATTGCTTACGGTCTTGGTCCCCGGTCAGTGGACGTGGATCGATGGGTTTGGGGCGATGCACTGGAGCTGACCCCCGCTGGTCTGCGGTTACGCATCCGTTCATCCTGGGGCGATGGCCAATTACAAGCCGGTTTGCTGGGCCGATTCAATGCCAGCAACCTGTTGGCAGCCCTGGCGGTTTTGCTGGCGCTTGATCTGCCCTTGCCCGAAGCGCTGGCGCGGCTGTCACGAACCATGACCGTGCCGGGAAGAATGGAACGGTTGGCTGGAGGGCCGAATCAGCCGCTGGCGGTGATTGACTATGCGCATACCCCCCACGCTTTGGAGCAGGCGCTGCGTGCGCTACGTGAACACGGTGGGGGCCGATTATGGTGCGTATTCGGTTGCGGTGGTGACCGCGACACCGGTAAGCGACCACTGATGGGCGCCATCGCCGAGCGCTGGGCCGACCGAGTGACGATTACCGATGACAACCCGCGCAACGAGGAGCCGCAGCGTATCGTGCACGACATCCAAGGTGGCATGCGCCATCCCGAGGCGGCGACCGTGATCCGTGATCGACGAGAGGCGATTGCTCATGCTTTAGCTGAGGCCGCGCCGGGTGACATGGTGCTGATCGCGGGCAAAGGCCATGAGGATTATCAGATCGTGGGTACCGAACGGCTGCCTTTCAGTGATCGCGACGTGGTACGTGCGTGCTTATCCTCAGCCAATCCGCTGGAAATCGCATCATGAATGCTCCCTTTTTCCCTTTGCGCTTGAGCACAGCGGCACGCTTACTGGAAGCTGAAATGGCCGGTAACGATGCCGTCTTCACGGCGGTCGGCACCGACAGTCGCCGCCTGCCGAAAGATGCTCTGTTTGTGGCGCTGAGCGGCCCAAATTTCGATGGCCATGCATTTATCGCTGCTGCACGCGCACAGGATGCTCGCGCTGCATTGGTCAGTCGTTGGATGGATGAGCCACTACCCCAGTTGCGGGTGGCTGATACCCGGTTGGCGCTAGGGCAGCTGGCGGCGGCTTGTCGTGCGTGTTTTACCGGCCCCTTGATTGCTCTAACCGGCAGTAACGGCAAGACCACGCTCAAGGAAATGTTGGCGGCTATCCTGCGGCGGCGTGGGGCGACCTTGGCTACCGAGGGCAATCTCAATAACGACATCGGCGTGCCGCTGACTCTGCTGCGTTTGCACGCAGATCATCAGTATGCAGTGATCGAAATGGGTGCCAACCACCATGGCGAGATCGCTTATCTGACGGGATTAGCGCGGCCGGATGTGGCGATCATCAACAATGCCGGTGCCTGTCATCTGGAAGGGTTTGGCGATGTGGCCGGGGTGGCGCGTGGCAAAGGTGAGATTTTCCAAGGATTGAATCCGGCCGGGGTGGCGATCATCAATCGCGATGATCTCTATGCCGATTATTGGATCGGCTTGAATCCAGATCGACGGATAGTTGATTTCGGGTTGGACCAACCGGCGGCAGTGAGTGCGCGTGTTCTGGACGCTGCTACCCATCGCTTCCGTCTGATCACTCCTGCTGGAGAGGCGGAGATTCGCCTGCCACTGCCGGGCCGACACAACATCCGCAACGCGCTGGCGGCGGCAGCAGCAGCGCTGACGGTGGGAGCGACCCTGGACGATATTCGAGATGGTCTGGAATCCTTGCGCGAGGTCAATGGCCGGTTGCAACGCTTACGTGGCCGACACGGTGGTACGGTGATTCACGATGCCTACAACGCCAATCCGTCCTCATTAGCGGCTGCTCTGCACGCCATCAGCCTTGAGCCAGAACGCAAGTGGTTGGTGTTGGGTGACATGATCGAATTGGGACCAACCGCCGATGAACGGCATGCGCAGTCGGGTCAGGAAGCGCGGATTGCAGGATTCGAGCGGCTGTTTGCTTTGGGTGAGCACAGCCGAGCGGCGGCAGCGGCGTTTGGTACGGGCGGGCAGCATTTTAACGATCTGGAATCGCTGGTGGCGGTACTGAAGCAGGATTTGGAGAACGGCACCGAGTTGCCAGTGATATTGGTCAAGGGTTCGCGCGGTATGCGGATGGAGCGGGTAGTGGCGGCCCTAGTTGAGTCTGAGAAAGCAAATATGAATCCGGAGAGACTGTCCTGATGTTGGTGTTGCTGGCAGAGTGGCTGACCGAACATTTCTACACTGGTTTCAATGTATTCCAGTATTTAACGTTGCGCGGGATTTTGGGGGTTCTGACCGCATTACTCATTTCCCTGTTTGTCGGGCCGACTATGATCCGTCGCTTGAGCCTTTATCAGATTGGCCAGCATATTCGCGAGGATGGTCCACAAAGTCATTTATCCAAGGCGGGCACCCCGACTATGGGTGGAGCCTTGATCCTGATTGCCATCGCCATTGCCACTTTGCTGTGCGCCGATCTGCGCAATCGTTATGTCTGGATCGTACTGTTGACGACCTTGGCTTTCGGAGCTGTCGGTTGGGTGGATGACTACAAAAAGCTGATTTTGCGCAACTCTAAGGGCTTGTCGGCGCGAAGCAAGTACTTTTGGCAGTCCTGCGCCGGATTGGCAGCAGCGCTACTGCTGTATGCCTCTGCCCAAACTCCGATAGAAACCCAGTTCATCATGCCGTTTTTCAAGAATGTGGCTTTGCAGTTGGGTTGGTTGTTCATACCGCTCACTTATTTGGTCATTGTTGGTTCGAGCAACGCCGTCAATCTGACTGATGGTCTGGACGGGTTGGCAATCGTGCCTACCGCTATGGTGGCTGGTGCCATGGCGGTGTTCTGTTATGTCTCGGGTAATCGGATCTTCGCTGACTATCTGGGTATTCCGCATGTGCCGGGCGTGGGCGAAGTTATGGTGTTCTGTAGCGCGATGGTCGGTGCCGGTCTTGGGTTTCTCTGGTTCAATGCTTATCCAGCTCAGGTGTTCATGGGTGATGTCGGCGCACTGGCCTTGGGCGCCGCGTTGGGCACGATTGCTGTGGCGGTACGCCAGGAATTAGTACTGCTGGTGATGGGCGGAGTCTTTGTGATGGAGACGGTATCGGTGATTTTGCAGGTAGCCTCCTTCAAGCTGACGGGTCGACGCATCTTTCGCATGGCGCCACTGCATCATCATTTCGAACTCAAGGGTTGGCCAGAACCACGGGTAATCGTGCGCTTTTGGATCATCACCATCATCTTGGTGTTGATCGGTCTGGCTTCCTTGAAAATTCGCTAGGTGGGGGCGCAGATGTTGCGATTGGCAGGAACCACGCTGGTGGTCGGTTTGGGTAAAAGCGGTCTATCTGCCGTGCGAGCGCTGAAGGCGCTGGGTGCGACGGTCGCCGTGACCGATAGCCGCGCCAATCCGCCGGGATTGTCGGCCCTGCGCGAGACGTTTCCAGAGGTACCCTGCTATCTGGGCGGTTTTGATCCGGTGGCCTTCTCCAACGCGGCTCGATTGTTGGTTAGTCCGGGCGTTGCCATCGCGACTCCAATCATTGCTGATACGGCGGCACGGGGCGTGCCGGTGTGGGGAGATATCGAATTACTGGCGCGGTTGACCGCAGTGCCGGTAGCGGCCATCACCGGTTCCAACGGCAAAAGCACGGTCACTACTTTGCTGGGATTGATGGCCGAACGCGCTGGCGTGCGGGCGGCGGTGGGCGGCAATCTGGGCGAACCTGCGCTGGATCTGTGGCTACACGCTGAGGCGAAATCGGGCGATGCTCCCAAGTTACCCGAGTTGTACGTGCTGGAGCTGTCCAGCTTTCAACTGGAAACCACCCAGTGCCTCAATGCGCGGGTGGCGACCGTGTTAAACATCAGTCCCGACCATATGGATCGTTACCGTTCACTGGATGAGTACATCGCTGCCAAGCGCCGTATTTTTCAGGGCGATGGCGTCATGGTGCTCAATGCCGATGATCCGGTGGTCATGGCGATGGCCGAATCGAATCGAAACATATTGCGCTTTACCCTGGAACAGCCCGGCGAGGGCGAGTTCGGCTTGTGGCGGGACGGCGGAGAAACTTGGTTAGCGCACGGTCAGGAACGGTGGATCGAAGCGTCAGAATTACAAATCAGCGGTGATCATAATCTGGCCAATGCGCTGGCAGCGCTGGCCATGGGTCACACGCTCGGCTGGCACCGAGAGGCGATGCGGGCAGCGTTGCGGGGATTCACCGGGCTGGCGCACCGGACCACGCTGGTGTTGGAACAAGCCGGAATCCGCTGGTTCGACGATTCCAAGGGTACCAATGTCGGTGCGACGGTGGCGGCGGTGCGTGGTTTGCCCGGTTCGGTGGTACTGATCGCGGGTGGCGATGGCAAAGGACAGGATTTCACGCCATTGCGTGCGGCACTGGTGGGCAAGGCGCGCGCCGTAGTGTTGATCGGTCGCGACGCCCCATTGATTGCCGCCGCGCTGGGTGAGAGCGTGCCGCTGCATGCGGTGGCCGATATGGAGCAAGCCGTGACGCGGGCAGCGCAACTGGCCCAGCCGGGCGATAGTGTGTTGTTGTCGCCAGCTTGCGCCAGTTACGACATGTTTAGTGGCTACGAAGAGCGCGGTACGGTCTTTGCGGCGGCAGTACGGAGTTTAGTCGCATGGTAAGCGCCACCGCCACGGTTCGGTCCCAGCAAAAAGACCCATCCACATCTACGGATGCAGGTCGGATGGCCACACCATTTCCCGATCCTTGGGTGTTGATTGCGACCGCGCTGCTGCTGGCGCTGGGCCTGCTGATGGTGGCCTCAGCTTCGATTCCGTTGGCCGCTTCCAAGATGAATCAGCCCTTTTATTTTCTGATTCGGCAGGGTGCGTTCGTATTGATCGGGTTGTTGGCGGCGGGATTTGTCTTACAGATTCCGCTGGCACGTTGGCGGCGAGCCGGTCCGCTGTTATTGCTGGCGTCGGTGGGTCTGCTGGTGCTGGTACTGATACCGGGGGTGGGCCGCGAGGTCAATGGCAGCATGCGCTGGATCGCCGCTGGACCCATCAATATCCAGGTTTCCGAAATCGCCAAGCTGCTGGTTCTGATCTATGTCGCGGGCTATCTCAAGCGCCACGGTGCGGATTTACGGACCGGCAATTTCCAAACCTCGACGCTGGCGCTGTTGCGACCGATGGCAATACTGGCGGTACTGGCGGTGTTGCTATTGCTGGAGCCGGATTTCGGCAGCGTAGTAGTGCTGATGGCGACCGCGCTGGGCATGATATTTCTGGCAGGGGTCAATCTCTGGCAGTTCGGCGTGTTGCAGGTAGGAACTCTGGTGGCGATGGCCATACTCATCCTGTCCTCGCCCTATCGTCGCGAGCGTTTGTTCAGCTTCGTCAACCCCTGGGAAGATCCCTTTGGTGGGGGCTTTCAGTTGGTGCAATCCTTGATCGCCATCGGTCGTGGTGGACTGTTCGGCGTCGGTTTGGGGGAGGGCGTGCAGAAACTGTTCTACCTGCCGGAAGCGCATACCGATTTCCTGTTCGCGGTGTTGGCCGAGGAACTGGGATTGGGCGGCATTCTGGTTGTGCTGGCGTTGTTCATGGTCTTGGTATGGCGCGCTTTTGTGATCGCCCGGCGCGCTGAGCGACTGGATATGGGCTTTTCGGCTTATCTGGCCTATGGCATCGGTTTGTGGTTCGGCATTCAAGCGTTATTCAACATGGGGGTGAATATGGGGGTATTGCCGACCAAGGGACTGACTTTGCCACTGATGAGCTATGGCGGTAGTAGCGTGGTAGCGATGTGCATGACGCTGGCGCTATTGCTGCGGATCGATATCGAAACCCGAACCCGTGGGGGACAAAAGGAGTGAATGAAACGCGGCCAGTACTGATCATGGCCGGTGGTACCGGCGGACATGTATTTCCGGCACTGGCGGTGGCCGAGTGTTTACGCGAACGCGGCGTACCGGTGACTTGGATGGGAACCCAGCAAGGTTTGGAGGCAGTACTGGTACCCAAAGCGGGCATTCCGATCGAATGGATTGGGATATCGGGTCTGCGTGGCAAAGGTGTACGTCGTTTGCTGACGATGCCATTCATATTGGGACGAGCCCTGTGGCAGGCGGCGGCTGTTCTGCGGCGATTACGGCCACGGGCGGTATTGGGCATGGGAGGGTTCGCCAGTGGACCGGGCGGCTTAGCAGCGCGCGTATTGGGTATTCCGCTGGTGGTGCACGAGCAGAACGCTATTCCCGGTTTAACCAACCGTTGGCTGGCACGCCTAGCCAACCAGGTACTGGAGGCATTTCCGGGTACCTTTCCGTCGGCACGGCATGCGGTGAGCGTCGGCAATCCGGTGCGGGAATCCATCGCTGCCTTACCCGTACCGGCTGAGCGCTTCGCCGGACGTGCTGGTCCGTCTCGATTGTTGGTGTTGGGTGGCAGTCAGGGCGCGTTGGCTTTGAATCGATTGGTACCACAGGCTTTGGCGCTATGGGATGGAGCGGAGCGACCAGAAGTCTGGCATCAAGCCGGTGGCCAGTTGTACGAGACAGCGGTGGCGGCATACCAGGAAGCGGGAGTGACAGCGCGACTGACTCCATTTATCGAGGACATGGCGGCGGCCTACGACTGGGCCGATCTGGTGCTGTGCCGGGCCGGAGCACTGACCGTGGCTGAACTGGCGGCGGCGGGTGTCGGCGCGATATTGGTGCCGTTTCCTTTTGCGGTAGACGATCATCAGACTGCCAATGCCCGGTTTCTGGAGCGAAGCGGTGCGGCGCGGGTAGTCCAGCAGGCGGATCTCAATGCAGAACGTCTGGCTGCACTGTTGCGTGAATCGCTCAGTGATCGCCAGCATTTGCAAACCATGGGCGAGGCAGCTCGCCGTCTGGCGAAGACAGAAGCCGCCGAGCAGGTGGCACGGACCTGTCTGGATCAGGCGCGTTCCTGAAAATACAGCGAGAGTCGAGGACATGGATAACCCGGTGTTAATGACCATTCCAGAAGCGTGGCGCGACATGCGCCGGATTCGCCATATTCACTTTGTAGGTATCGGCGGAGCCGGTATGAGCGGGATCGCTGAAGTCCTGCTGAATCTGGGGTATGGCGTGTCCGGTTCCGACCTGCGTTCGAGCACGGTGACCGCACGATTGGAGCGATTGGGCGCGACCATCCATCGCGGCCATGCCGCTGGGCATATTAGCGGTTGCGATGCGGTGGTGATCTCCAGCGCGGTGGCTGAAGACAACCCAGAGGTGGCGGCGGCGCGCGCAGCGCGTATCCCCGTGGTGCCGCGTGCCGAAATGCTGGCTGAGTTGATGCGCTTTCGCTATGGCATCGCCGTGGCCGGAACCCACGGTAAGACCACTACCACCAGTCTAATCACCAGCATACTAGCTGAGGGTGGATTGGACCCGACTTTCGTAATCGGCGGGCGTTTGAACAGCGCCGAAGCCAACGCCCGGCTGGGGGCCGGACGCTATCTGGTCGCCGAGGCCGACGAGAGCGATGCCTCGTTCCTGTTCTTGCAGCCAATGATGGCGGTGGTGACCAATATCGACGCCGATCACCTGCCGACTTATGGCGGTGATTTCGAGCGGTTGCGGGAAACCTTCGTCGAGTTTCTACATCACCTGCCGTTCTATGGGTTGGCGGTGTTGTGCGCCGATGACCCGCAAGTGCGCTCGATCCTGCCTCGGCTGGGTCGACCGGCGCTGACCTACGGTACCAGCGAAGATTGCGATGCCCGCGCTACCGAAATCGTGCAGGAGGGACTGCGCACTCGCTTTCTGGCCCATCTGCCCGGATTGAGCGCGCCGCTGTCGATTACTCTGAATCTGCCCGGCCAGCATAGTGTGTTGAATGCGCTGGCAGCGATTGTCGTGGCCCGCGAACTTGGCGTGGCAGAAACCGCCATCCGCCGGGCATTGTTGAATTTCCAGGGTATCGGTCGGCGTTTCCAGCAGCACGGGGAACTGAGCTTGCCCGGTGGTGGGCGAGCGATGGTAATGGAAGATTACGGTCACCATCCTCGTGAGATTCAGGCGGTACTGAGCGCCCTGCGCGGTGCTTGGCCGCAACGGCGTTTGGTTCTGGCGTTTCAGCCACATCGCTTTAGCCGTACCCGCGACCTGTTCGACGATTTTGCTCAGGTACTCTCAGAGGTCGATTCACTGATTCTGCTAGAGGTTTATCCAGCCGGTGAGAAGCCAATTGCTGGTGCTGACGGTCGCGGCCTGAGCCGAGCGATTCGGGTGCGTGGCAAAGTCGATCCGATCTTTGTTGAGCAGACCGCCGATTTGCCAGCGGTATTGCCCGATCTGCTATGCGATGGTGATCTGCTGTTGTTGATGGGAGCTGGCGATATTGGGGCCATGGCAGCGCGACTGAGTCGTGACGGTCTGCCGACCTAATTCTGGTGGGTGAGGGCCGGAAATCAGCCCTATCGAACCACCTTATGAAGTGAGCAATGAGGAGAAGGCTCGGATGCAAAAGATACGACGGCGAACGATAAGTGATCCGGCGGAATTCGGTAAGGTCGCGGTGCTGATGGGCGGCTGGTCGGCAGAGCGGGCCGTGTCGCTCAAAAGCGGGCAGGCGGTATTGGCGGCGCTGTTGGCGCGTGGGGTGGATGCTGTCGGTATCGATGCGGACCGTGAGATCTTACGGGTACTGTCCGATGGTCACTTCAACCGGGTCTTTATCGTTCTGCATGGGCGCGGTGGCGAAGATGGGGTCATTCAGGGTGCGTTAGAGATTCTCGGTTTACCGTATACCGGTAGCGGCGTGTTGGCGTCAGCGTTGGGAATGGACAAGCTGCGAACCAAACAGATCTGGCAGGGTGCGGGCTTAGTGACGCCGCCTTGGCGGTTGGTGGAGAGCGCGGCGGAACTGGCTGATGCTGCACGGGAACTGGGCCTACCACTGGCGGTGAAGCCTGCGCGTGAGGGCTCCAGCATTGGTGTCAGCCGAGTCGATACCCCAGCGCAATTCCAGTCGGCCTGGGAGCAGGCGATTGCCTGTGATTCCTCCGTATTGGTGGAGCCGTGGATTCAAGGCCAGGAATATACCGGCGCCTTGCTAGGTGATCAGGCGCTGCCGTTGATTCGCTTGGAGACGCCGCGCACTTTCTATGACTACGAGGCCAAGTACCACGCCGCAGATACCCACTATTTCTGTCCCTGCGGGCTGCCCGAATCGCGGGAAGCAGAGCTGCGGGACTTGGTGTGTCGGGCCTTTGCCGTGGTGGGAGGCTCTGGTTGGGGCCGGGTTGATCTGATGGTGGACACTCAGGGGCAGCCTTGGTTGCTGGAGGTCAATACGGTGCCCGGTATGACCGATCACAGCCTAGTCCCCATGGCGGCTCGGGTGGCTGGAGTCGGTTTCGAAGAATTGGTCTGGCAGATTCTGGAAACCAGCCTGACCGAGCCCAATTGAACGAGAACCATCGGGATGCAGGTTCGAAATCGCAAGCATCGCCGGGGTGCCACGGCGCTCAAGCGCAAATCCGCAGCCTCGTCAAAGACGTGGAAAGCGGTATGGGGACCACCGTTACGTTGGTTGGGCGTAGCGCTGGCGCTAGCAGCAGTTGGTTTTGGTGTTCGGTTTGCCAGCGAGAAATTGCGTGAACCCGGTGCGTTTCCGTTGCGTCAGGTCCATATCGAGGGCCAGTTACACAATCTGAGCGAGGAAGATTTGCAACCTATCGCTCAGGGTTATCTGGGTCAGAATTTTTTTAATGCCAATCTAGATACTTTGCACGCGGCATTAGCCGCCAATCCTTGGGTCGAGGAAGTGGCGGTACAGCGTGGTTGGCCCGATACGATAAAGGTCGAACTGCGCGAGCGCGTGGCCTTCGGCTACTGGGGCGAGCGGGAAATGGTGGATGTCAATGGCCATCGCTTTTTGCCAATGAAGATTCACCAACCAGAGTCATGGCCACACTTGGCTGGGCCAGATGGCCATGAGCAGGATCTGATCAAGGCGTATCAGGACGTGCGTGCCCTGCTTGATCCGGTTGGGCTGAAGCTAGTGAAGCTGGTGCAGGACGAACGGCGTGCTTGGTGGCTGACCTTTGATACGGGTTTAGAAGTGTATTTGGGGCGCGAGCAATTTAATCAGCGGTTGCGGCGGCTGGCGCGGGTTTATCCACGGATTCTGGCTGACCAGATCGAGCGAATTGCGGTCGTGGATTTACGTTATGTCAATGGTTTCGCCGTACGCTGGCGGACAGGATCGCCCAATCCTACATCGGGCTAGATCATTGAGAGGGAAAGCCAGGATATGTCTAGAAAAGAAGACAAGAACCTCATCGTTGGACTCGATATCGGCACCTCGAAAGTGGTGGTCATCGTCGGTGAAGTCAGCCCGGGTGGGTCTATCGAAGTGGTTGGTCTGGGCACGCATCCCTCACGGGGATTGAAGAAAGGAGTCGTCGTCAACATCGAATCGACCGTACAGTCGATCCAGTACGCGGTGGACGAAGCCGAGCGCATGGCGGGTTGCCGGATCCATTCGGTCTATACCGGAATCTCTGGAAGCCACATCCGTGGATTTAATTCACACGGGGTGACCGCCATCAAGAATCAGGAGGTGAGTTCGGAAGATGTGGATCGGGTCATGGAGGCGGCGCGGGTAGTGGCCATTCCCGCCGACCAGAAGATTCTCCACATCCTGCCGCAGGAATTCATCATCGACAACCAGGAAGGCATCCAAGACCCAGCCGGTATGTCGGGGGTGCGATTGGAAGCGCGGGTGCATATCGTCACCGGCGCGGTCAGCGCTGCTCAGAACATCATCAAGTGCGTGCAGCGCTGTGGGCTGGAAGTGGATGACATCATCTTGCAGCAGATGGCGGCGAGCCGGGCGGTGCTAAACGCAGACGAAAGGGAACTGGGTGTTTGTCTGCTGGATATCGGTGGGGGCACTACGGATCTGGCCGTATTCACGCATGGGGCGATCAGTCATACCAGCGTGATTCCGATCGCCGGGGATCAGGTGACCAACGATATCGCGGTTGCCTTTCGTACCCCGACGCAGTCGGCCGAGGAAATCAAGATCAAGCATGCCTGCTGTCTGAAGCAGTTGACACGGTCGGAACAGCAAATCGATGTCGCCAGTGTGGGCGACCGTGCGGCACGAACCTTGTCACGCCGGGCGTTGGCTGAAGTGGTTGAGCCACGCTACGAGGAATTTTTCGAACTGGCACGGGAAGAACTGCAGCGCAGCGGTTTTGAGAATTTGATCGCCGCTGGTGTGGTACTGACCGGCGGTAGCTCCAAGATGGAAGGCGTGGTGGAACTGGCCAATGAAGTATTTCACATGCCGACACGGCTCGGCTTGCCGCACGATGTGACCGGAATGGAGGATATCGTGCGTAATCCCATTTATTCCACTGCGGTAGGGTTGCTGTTATTTGGTAATGAAAATCGTCGGCCAACCCGCCTGAGTACAGTATCTCGGGCTGGTAACAAAGGGCTATGGAGCCGGATGAAAAATTGGTTTCAGGGGAATTTCTAGGTTGTTAGGTCGCTTTTATATTGGGTCGAGAGCCATTGATCGAGGAGATACCGTATGTTTGAACTGATGGATGCCAAATCGGAAAACGCCGTCATCAAGGTGGTTGGAGTCGGTGGCGGTGGCAGCAATGCCGTGCAACATATGCTCAGCGCTAATATCGAGGGAGTGGATTTTATCTGCGCCAATACCGACGCGCAGGCGCTCAAGAGCTGTGCTGTGCCAATCGCCCTGCAGATGGGCGCCAATATCACCAAAGGCTTGGGGGCAGGAGCCAACCCAGAAGTGGGACGGCAGGCTGCACAGGAAGATAGCGACCGCATTCGGGAGGTATTGGAGGGCGCTGATATGGTCTTCATTACCGCCGGTATGGGCGGCGGTACCGGTACCGGTGCGGCGCCAGTGGTGGCGCAAGTGGCTCGGGAGATGGGCGTACTGACGGTGGCGGTGGTCACCAAGCCTTTTCCATTCGAAGGCAAGAAACGGATGGATGTGGCCATGCAGGGGATTCGCACTCTGAGCGAGCATGTGGATTCTCTGATCACCATTCCCAATGAAAAGTTGTTGACGGTGTTGGGCAAGAGCGCCAGCCTGCTCGATGCATTCAAGGCAGCGAATGATGTCTTGCTGGGTGCGGTGCAGGGTATTGCCGAACTGATCACCCGGCCGGGAATGATCAATGTGGATTTCGCCGACGTGCGCACGGTGATGTCCGAGATGGGTATGGCGATGATGGGTACCGGCCGCGCTGTTGGCGATGGCCGCGCCCGCGAGGCCGCCGAAGCGGCGATTGCCAGCCCCTTGCTGGAGAATGTCAATCTGGCAGGTGCCAAGGGCCTGCTGGTGAATATTACCTCCGGCATGGACGTGACCATCGGCGAGTTCGACGAAGTCGGCAATACCATTAAGGAATTGGCCTCCGAAGACGCCAATGTGGTGGTGGGCATGGCAGTCGATCCGGATATGCACAACGAACTGCGGGTGACGATCGTGGCTACCGGTCTTGGCCAAGGAGTTCCGGCCAAACAAGCCAATACACGTGAGCGCGAGATGGCCATTCCCCCCATCAAGCTGGTGCAGCGGGGTGATGGTGAAATGTATCCCCGTATGGATCGCTCCAGCAGTCGGCAGAAAGCGGGTGGTGACGGTATGAGCGAGAGCGGCCGGACTGACGCTGATCTGGATTATCTGGATATCCCGGCATTTTTGCGCCGACAAGCCGACTAAACAGACCCTGAGTCTGTATTTATCCCCCACCGATAGCGTCAACGCCGATCAAGCTATTTGGCGATGGTGGGGGATAATGCTGCTTGGTTAAGTATTTGTTGGAGCATGATTTTCGCAACTTAGCAACAAATTGAGTTGCGAATGAGAAACAAAAGTTGCAAAATAACTACGAGTTACGGTATATTTATCATAATGATTATTAGCGGCGATAGCCGATGGCGCTGCAAGACTGTCGGTTGATCATTGGACGTGCAATCCGCGTTCGCTCTGGCCGCTTGCCATGCTCCAGTTCAATCGACGTGTTGGGGGACCTAACATGATTAGGCAGCGAACCTTGAAGAATGCCATTCGGGCGACCGGCGTCGGCCTGCACACCGGCGATAAGGTCTATCTGACGCTACGGCCTGCGGCGCCCGATGTCGGCATTGTATTTCGGAGGGTCGATCTGCCCGAGCCGATCGAGATTAAGGCTTGTCCAGCCAATGTTGGCGATACGCAACTATCGACTTCGTTAGTCAAAGGTAAAGCGCGTATCTCCACAGTCGAACATCTGCTGTCCGCATTTGCAGGTTTGGGCATTGACAATGCCTATGTCGATGTCAGTGCCGCCGAGGTGCCGATCATGGACGGCAGTGCTGGTCCCTTTGTGTTCCTGATTCAGTCGGCAGGCATTCAGGAGCAGAACGCGCCCAAGCGCTTTATCCGTATCCGGCGGCCGGTGATGGTCGAAGAAGATGATAAATGGGCCCGCTTCGATCCTTTTGACGGTTTCAAGGTTGAATTCACCATCGCTTTCGATCACCCGCTGTTCAAAGGCCACAATCAGCACGCTGTTGTCGATTTTTCCACTACCTCCTTCGTGAAGGAAGTCAGTCGGGCACGGACTTTCGGTTTCATGCGTGATCTGGAGTATCTGCGTGAGCGGCGGTTGGCGCTGGGCGGTACGCTGGATAACGCCATCGTGGTGGATGATTACCGCATCCTCAACGAAGATGGCTTGCGCTACGAAGATGAATTCGTCAAGCACAAGATCCTGGATGCCATCGGCGATCTCTATTTGCTGGGCCGTAGCCTGATCGGTACCTTTAGCGGCTACAAATCTGGGCATGCACTCAACAATCGCTTATTGCGGGCGCTGTTGGCCGACAGCGCGGCTTGGGAAGAAGTCACGTTCAGTGACGAGCGGCAGTCGCCCATTAGCTATCTGCAACCGGCACAGGTGACCCGCTGATTCCGCCGGTTTCCCCCTAGTTTTTCCCTTTCATTTTTATTGCTGCGGCCTTCTGGTTCTGATCCCGGAAGGCCGCATCTTCTTTTCGGGCCGGTCTGCTGGCCGCGCAAAACAGTCGCCGCTGGAGTATCATTCGCTACTCTTTTTGCATTGAGCGACGAAGTTAAAGGCTCCCGATTAATGAATATTCTGAAAACCCTTTTTGGCAGCCGCAATGATCGCGTAATCCGCCGCATGCGCAAGGAAGTGGAACGCATCAACGCCCTGGAACCGAGCATCGCAGCGTTGAATGACGTGGACCTGCGCGCCAAGACCGACGAATTCAAGAATCGTTTGGCGCAGGGTGAAAAACTCGATGCCTTACTGCCGGAAGCTTTCGCGGTAGTACGCGAGGCCAGTAAACGCACTCTGGATATGCGTCATTTCGATGTGCAGCTGATCGGCGGCATGGTATTGCACGAAGGCAAAATCGCCGAAATGCGTACCGGCGAAGGTAAGACCTTGGTTGCCACCTTACCGGTCTATCTCAATGCCCTGACCGGCAAGGGCGTTCATGTCATCACGGTCAACGACTATCTGGCTCGCCGCGACGCCGAATGGATGGGGCAGATCTACCGCTTCTTGGGCATGAGTGTCGATGTGGTCGTGGCTGGCATGAGTCCAGAGGAGAAGCGTGCGGCTTACGGCGCCGATATCACCTACGGCACCAACAACGAATACGGCTTCGATTACCTGCGCGATAATATGGCGTTCAGCCTGGAGCAGAAGGTGCAGCGGGATTTGCACTACGCGCTGGTGGATGAGGTGGACTCGATTCTGATCGACGAAGCGCGTACTCCGCTCATCATTTCCGGTCCGACCGAGGAAAGTTCCGAACTGTACCGCCGGGTCAACGAAATCGTGCCCCGTCTGATCCGCCAGAAGGAAGAGGAAGGGCCGGGCCATTACTGGGTGGACGAGAAAGCCAAGCAGGTTTATCTGACCGAGGATGGTCACCAGCAAGTGGAGGATTTGCTGCTGGAAGCGGGGTTGCTGCACAGCGGAGAAAGCCTGTACGACGCCGCCAATCTCGGGGTATTCCATCACTTGAATGCCTGTCTGCGTGCGCATGCGCTGTTTCACCGGGATGTCGAATACATTGTGCGTGATGGTGAAGTCATCATTGTCGATGAATTCACAGGCCGCACCATGCCCGGTCGGCGCTGGTCGGATGGTCTGCATCAGGCGATTGAAGCCAAGGAAAAAGTATCGATCCAGGCCGAGAACCAAACGCTGGCCTCAATCACTTTCCAGAACTACTTCCGTTTGTATCAGAAGCTGGCCGGCATGACCGGCACCGCCGATACCGAAGCCTTCGAGTTCCAGCAGATTTACGGTCTGGAAGTCATTGTGGTGCCTACCCATCTGCCGATGGTTCGCAAAGACATGGGTGATTTGGTGTTCCTGACTCCGCAGGAGAAGTTCAATGCGGTGCTGGAGGACATCCGTGATTGCTGCAAACGCGGTCAGCCAGCCTTGGTGGGCACCACCTCGATCGAAGTCTCCGAATTGTTGGCCGCGATGCTGGATAAGGAAAATATTCCGCATCAGGTGTTGAATGCCAAGCAGCACGAGCGGGAAGCAGAAATCATCACCCAAGCGGGTCGGCCGGGGACAGTAACGATTGCAACCAACATGGCCGGTCGTGGTACCGACATCGTACTGGGCGGCAATTTGCAAGCGGAATTGAAAGCGCTGGGTCCAGATGCTGGCCCGGCAGATCATGAGAAAGTCCGCAACGCATGGCAGCAGCGGCACGAACAGGTGGTGGCTGCTGGCGGTTTGCATGTGATCGGTACCGAACGCCACGAATCGCGGCGTATCGACAACCAGTTGCGTGGTCGCTCCGGCCGCCAGGGTGATCCTGGTTCCAGCCGTTTCTACCTATCGTTGGAGGACAATCTGCTGCGTATCTTTGCCTCCGACCGGGTGGCGGGGCTGATGCAAAAGCTGGGGATGGAGAAGAACGAAGCGATCGAACATCCCTGGGTTACCAAGGCCATCGAAAATGCTCAGCGTAAGGTTGAGGCGCACAACTTCGACATCCGCAAGAACCTGCTGGAATTCGACGATGTGGCCAATGATCAGCGCAAAGTCATGTACGGTTGGCGCAATGAGTTGATGGCAGCCAACGATGTGTCGGAGACGTTGAAGGATATGCGCGCCGATGTGCTCAACCAAGTCATTGATCGGCATATCCCGCCACGGAGTTTGGAAGAGCAGTGGAATGTGGCCGGACTGGAACAGGAGCTGGGACAGGAATTTGGGCTGCCTTTGACGGTTAGCGCTTGGTTAGAAACTGATCACGACCTGCATGAGGAACCTCTGCGCGAGCGGATTCACACCGAATTGGAGCAGGCTTACGCCCAAAAGGAAGCTCAGGTCAGTTCCCCCTGGATGCGGCAGTTCGAAAAAGCGGTGCTGTTGCAGGTGTTGGATGCCCATTGGCGCGAGCATCTAGCGGCGATGGATTACCTGCGCCAGGGTATTCATCTGCGCGGTTATGCCCAGAAAAATCCCAAGCAGGAATACAAGCGGGAGGCATTCGAGATGTTTCAGGCGCTGGTCCAGCGTATCCATCACGAAGCGATTGGCTTCCTGGCTCGTGCGCAGTTTCAAGCTGAACCGGAACCGATTCCCGAGCCGCGTCGTCCGGCGCCGTCTGCCATGCGCTTTGAACATGCCGAAGTCTCGGCGCTGGCAGAGGGAGAAGCCGAGGAAGATGATTCGGGTATCGAAATCCGCCGCCAGCAAGCAGAAGAGGCTGT
>JACSSB010000082.1 GCA_014879435.1 Phycisphaerales bacterium | reverse complement strand
CCAGGCACCCCCCTTGTCATCGGCCTTCACCTTGGCCAGCGCGTAGGTATTGCCGTTGGCGGATTCCCGTTCTTGGGGAGTGTCGTGCAACTTGCCAGTGATCAGTACGCGAATCATGGTGACACCTCCCCAGCATCCGCATGGCGCGCCTTGTAATACTTCAGTTGGTCCAGGTAGTCGCGGTTGGAGTCGAATAGCCAATCCTTGTCATCCTGGACTGGAAGATCCGAGATAGGCAGTTCTGGAAGGGGGAAGGCTTCCGGTACTTGCTCCATAGCGTTTTGAATGGCTTGCCGTACAACCTCCAGACGTGGCTTAAATGGCTCCAGATCGTGTTGCAAGTCTGCATTCAAATTGGCAATACGCTCGTGGTAACCCTCAAGGACTGCACGAATACCGCTTTGAATGGCACGGCATTCATGTTGAACATCGGCTACAACCCAGCTTTCCGCTTGGTGGGCGATGCTTTCCGCAGCTTCCGCCGATTCTTGCCATCGATCCGGCAAGGCCAAATCCCGGTAAGGAGAAATCGCATCCAGCACCAACCGCTCCAGTTCACCAGGGCGTAGGGCTTCGAGTGCATCCAGCTCGGTTGCCTCCATCCCGTTTCGTCTTTCAAAACCCGCTTTACGGCGGTCGCTTTCCTTGATGGGGATGCCCGGAAGTGCGTAACCAATGACTTGCTCTCGGGTCAATGCGAGTGGTTGCAACTTGATGTCCACATCGATGTTCAGCCGCTCACGCCAGTATTCAAGCTGGCGCGCTACCGCATCCGGCATGAATGAACCAGCGGGGTCGAAGTCGGAAATGAAGAGTATGCGAGCGGGTTTGCCATGCGACTCAACCCGGCGCAGCAGGTCAACCGCTGAGGAGACGGACTGAAAGCCTACGGAAGTCACCAGATTTACGTTGTGCCTCCAGCAGACTGGGAGCAACACACTGTTCATGGTGCTTTTCTCAACCCAAACTTCAAGATGATACGGTTGCCGTGCTGCATCATATTCGTACCCAATCGCGCTGAATGTCGGCAAGGGGAGGTAGAAGCGGTCGAATCCTGCACGCACTTCGGGTAAGTCCCATTCCCTCCAGGGTTCCGTTACTAGCTCGCGGCGGGTCTCGACTAGCCGCCTAGCGTAAATCATGGGGTTAGGATTACGGTGATCCTCGAACGCTTCAACATCCACCAATCGCAAGTAGCGCGCCGCTTTGGATGCAGCCGTTAGGTAGCTCCAGCACTCCAAGGTATTGAGATAAGACGTACCGTCCGGTAGGACAGGGGGCGGGTCTTGCGATACCAGCCGGTAATGAATGGCACGCAAGTGAACGCTGCTTCTGCCTGCAAATCCCAACCGATGCCACCATTCCGCGAACCATTCCGCATCGCGTTGGTGTGCTGGTGATCCAAAGAAAAACGGGTCGTTCGTCCGGCTCATTCCTAATAGATCAGGGATGGTGCAACGGCGCACCTTGGCCAACTCCTTGATAGCGGCATAACCCATCGGTGTTTCATTCATGGCCGGACTCCCAGCGCCAGGGCGGCACGCTTTAGGGCACTACCGGCAACTGTCCAGCGCCAGCACTGGCGGCATAACCGATGCTCAGGGTTGGCCATAGCAGGCAGCTCGATACGGCACACTGTGCAGTACCGGCGCGGTAGCGGTGACGGGACCAGGCGAAGGCGGGGAGTCATGGCCGCACCTCTCGGCTGTTGTATGCCGTGTCAATCTGTTCAATGAGTGCAGTCAATCGCGTTCGACCTTCGGCGTCTTGATACTCGCAAATCTGCGTATACCCCGATGTGAGCCGACTCCAATCCGCTTCACTGAGCTGCCCGGCCAGCATTGCCCGCACCTCCAGCCCGGCCGATTTTGCCAACTCCATAGCCAGTGCATCGCTTTCCTCTTTTTTACGAAGAAAGAAGAAAGAAGTATCTCTTTCTTCGTTAATTCGTCTTTCTTCGTTCGTGCCTAGGCTCTCGGTTGTGGAAGAAATCCCCCTTTGTTCGTTAATTCGTCTTTTTTCGTCGGTATTAAGTCGCCAAGTGATGGAGGGGTGGCCACCGGTTTTGCGGGTTTCGCTGGTGATGCGGCCGTGCTCTTGTAGCAGAGTCAAAGCAGCGGCCAACCTATCGCTGGGCAGGTTACGCGCAAAAACAGCGTGCAGGGCAGTTTGGCTCATGACGCCACCAGCTTCGCGCAAGGCGTCCAGGATCTTGTTACCGATGGGATCGGCGGCGGTTTCGGCGAACAGATAGCGGGCGCTGGCATCGCAGTAGCGCCAGAGAGCATAGGCAGCCTCCAGGTGTTCCGGTTGGATGACTGCCTGTTGATCGAGCAAGGTATAGATCAACGCTAGGCGCGGTACTTGCGCTTCAGCTCGACCGGTGGCGTAACCCCATGCGCCTTCCCGTTCGCCGGTTAGCTCGGGGTACAGCGCGTCCCAGCGCTCCAGGGCGGACGCACTCCAAGCGACTTGTCCCGGCGTAGCCTGTTCGAGTGCGGTAGCAATTCGAGCGGCCAAGGCGGCCACCACTTCATCGGGCATCGGCTGAGGCCGGGAAATCAACCGGGTACGCCGGGCCATCACCCACAGAAAGCGATTGGCCAAGCCGTTGCGCAGATCCACCGTAGTCAATAACGCCTTCAACTCATCGGCGGTGATGTGACCGACAATGCACAGGTGGGGATGACTGGCACGAATGCGGCTGGTCTTGGTCAAGGGTTCAATCACGCCCCCGTCCCACGCCACCCGCAATACGGTAGACACGATGGAGCCTTCGCGCTGCATGACTTTGAGCACGCCACCGAGTTCGCCTTCGATGACGATCAGCCGCTTATCGGCGCTGCCTTTATCGATGGGGCGGCCATCGTCGTCGGTTTCTTCGCTGGGATCTCGCAGCCGATAGATGATGCCTTCACCGCTCGATAGCGGTCCCTCGCTGGCGGGGCAGGGGCTTCTTTCTTCTTTCTTCGTAAATAAGGGAGGAGGGGGAACTACCGCATGAGGGTCATAAGTAACAATATTGTTATTACTAGAAGACACTAAAGGAGAAGTCGAAAAAAGGGTGGATTCTTCCATGAGTCGTTGCACCGGGTATTTGCTAGTGCCCTTTCTGGCGCGAGAGCTGGCACCCACGACAGCAGTGAACAAGCGAGGGGCGTGGCGTGTTTCACCAATGCGGACATAGGGGGTTCTGCCGTCGGGTTGTCCGCAAGCAGCGCCGAACCAAGTCAGGAAGGTGATCAAGACGGCAGCGGGGTCGGCTTCACAATCGGTTGTGGCTAGGTGTACCGCGTCACCGGCAAGACCGTGAAGAGCCTCCAGCGGCAATATAGGCCATTCCTTGACGGCAATGGCTTCATATTCATCGGCGTCTAGCTTTGCGGCAATGGCCTCGTATCGCTTGTCATCCATAGCGGGCGGTCTCCGCGAGTACACCAAATAGACGCTGGGTAGCGGTTCGGAGGCGATCAAGATCGGGCAGCGACAGCGGCATGATCGTCAGTTCTTCGCCAGCGACAGCGATGACGCATACCTCGCGCCGGATGATCGCCAGTAAATCGCGATCAGAAATTCTTGGACGCTGGTGGGGCGGGATCGGTCCAGCGTGGGTGATCGGGCGCGGTGGGAATAGGTCGGAAAGCTCTAGGCCAAGGGCGGCGACAATCGACGCGACATCGCATCCAGCGAAGCATTTCAACAGCACGCGACCGTCGTCACCAACGGCTATGCTCAAGCTTGGATTTTTGTCACCGTGATTGTGCAGTGGGCCGGTACAGCAAGCGGACCAGCGACCGGGGCCAGTAGACTTGACGCGCTCCAGGCGACTCAAAATCAAGTCAATGGGGGATTCGTTCATGTCAGAGACTCCATTCTGGAGACTGACACCGCGCCTTGCATCGGATAGAATTGCACCATTGCGGCGGTGAATTCTTTGCGAGGGGGGCCAGTCTCGGGATTACTTGGGACTGGCTCAGTCGTTTCTGGGGCGCTTGTCTGGACTGAATGCCACCAGCGCATCAATAACCATTGCCTGGATAGTCTCCTGGACAGATTGCTGCTTTCTGGCCGCGATGAGGGTGAGCTTATTCATTTCTTCCGCTGAGAATTCCGCCACCACCTCATTCCCACGCATTGAC
>JACSSB010000084.1 GCA_014879435.1 Phycisphaerales bacterium | reverse complement strand
CGTCGTCAACGATACGATGCAAACTTATGATCCGAAGGTGTATGCCGTCGGTGAGTGCGTGCAGCATCGCGGCCAGTGCTATGGCCTAGTAGCACCGTTATGGGAGCAAGCCAAGGTCTGTGCCAACCATTTAGCGCGTTACGGTATCGGGCGCTATCGAGGCTCAGTGACCAGCACCAAGCTCAAAGTCACCGGTATCGATCTGTTTTCCGCTGGTAATTTCAATGGTGGATCCGACTGCGAAGAAGTCGTATTACGCGATCCGGCGCGGGGTGTTTACAAGAAATTGGTGGTCAAGGAGAACCGGGTGCAAGGCGCGGTGCTCTATGGCGACACTATCGACGGCAATTGGTATTTTCAGTTGCTCCGAGAAAATACGGATATCAGCGCCTTTCGCGAAACCGTACTGTTCGGCCACGCCCACATGGCCGATTCGGGTCGTGACGGCCTCAGCGTGATGACGATGGCCGACGACGCCGAAATTTGCGGTTGTAACGGCGTGTGTAAGGGCACCATCGTCAAAGCGATTACCGACAAGAAGCTATTTACGCTCGATGAAGTGCGTGCGCATACCAAGGCTTCGGCTTCCTGCGGTTCCTGTACTGGGTTGGTCGAGCAGATTCTGGCCGCAACGGTGGGCACTATCGGCAAAACACCTGCCGAGAAAGCGATGTGCAAATGCACCGAATATTCGCATGACACTGTGCGTAGCGTGATTCGCGAACAACACCTCACCAGTTTGCGTGCGGTGTTCGAGTTCATGGAATGGAAAACCCCCGATGGTTGCCATTCCTGCCGCCCTGCCCTCAATTACTACCTGATCTCGACTTGGCCGGGTGAAGCTCAGGATGACCAGCAATCGCGGTTCATCAATGAGCGCGTCCACGCCAATATCCAGAAGGACGGCACTTACTCAGTGGTCCCGCGGATGTGGGGTGGTTTGACGACTCCACAGGAATTGCGCGCCATCGCCGATGTCGCCGATAAATTCCAGATTCCTACGGTGAAGGTGACCGGCGGCCAGCGCATCGATCTGCTCGGTGTCAAGAAGGAAGATTTGCCCAAGGTCTGGGCCGATCTCAACGCCGCTGGCATGGTGTCCGGTCACGCCTATGGCAAAAGCCTGCGTACCGTCAAAACCTGTGTGGGTTCCGACTGGTGTCGTTTCGGCACCCAAGATTCGACTGGCCTTGGCGTCGATTTGGAAAAGATGAGCTGGGGTTCGTGGACGCCGCATAAATTCAAGATGGCCGTCTCCGGCTGCCCGCGTAATTGCGCCGAGGCCACGATCAAGGATTTCGGGGTGATCTGTGTCGATTCTGGTTACGAGCTCCATGTGGGCGGTAACGGTGGCATCAAGATTCGTGGTACTGACCTGCTGTGCAAGTGCACCACGGAGGAGGAAGTCAAGGAATATTGCGGTGCATTCATGCAGCTTTACCGTGAGGAAGGGCGTTATCTGGAACGCACCGCACCGTGGATCGAGCGGGTCGGTTTAGGTTACGTGAAATCACGCATCCTTGAAGACGCAGAGAATCGCAAGGCGCTCTATGCCCGGTTTCTCGATTCGCAAAAATACGCGCAGGTCGATCCCTGGGCCGAGCGCGCCGACGGGCGGGTGGATGCCCATGAGTTCCAGCCCCTGCGACAGGTCGGTTGAAAAATGGAGGCAACAAACATGTATGACTGGCACGAAATCGGTGTGATTGATGACATTCCGCGTTTGGGTTCGCGGGTGGTACGGACATCTCTGGGCGATGTGGCGATCTTTCGCACCACCGATGATCAGATATTTGCCCTACGTGACCGTTGCCCGCATCGCGGTGGGCCGCTGTCGCAAGGCATCGTTCATGGCCATCGCGTTACCTGTCCGCTACACAGCTGGATGTTGGAATTGGAAAGCGGCCAGGCTGTTTCGCCGGATGTGGGTTGTGCCACTCGCTATCCGGTACGACTGGAAAATGGTCGGCTTTGGCTTGGTTTGAACAACGTGGTCAGCATGCCATCAGTCGCGACTCCCGCAGCAGCTTGAAGGCGAGAAGAGGACAATGAACGAGGTTGGCGAAATGGTCCGCACCACCTGCCCCTACTGTGGGGTCGGTTGTGGCGTTAAGGTCGCGCTTGATCCAGCCGCTCAGGTACAGGTGGCGGGTGATGAGGCCCATCCGGCCAATTACGGACGGCTGTGCTCGAAAGGTGCGGCGCTGGGCGAAACTTTGAGCCTGGAGAATCGCCTGCTGTATCCCGAGATCGCTGGGCGGCGTGTGTCGTGGAACGAAGCATTGGATGCGGTCGCATCCGGTTTCCGTCAAGCACTGGCGGAATACGGCCCCGACGCGGTGGCGTTTTACGCTTCCGGCCAGTTGTTGACCGAGGATTATTATGTCGTCAACAAGCTGATGAAGGGTTGTTTCGGTAGCGCCAACATCGACACCAACTCGCGGTTATGCATGTCGTCCTCGGTGAGCGGCCATAAACGAGCCTTCGGCGCGGATACTGTGCCGGGTTGTTACGAGGATCTGGAAGAGGCCGATGTGGTGGTGCTGGTCGGTTCCAATCTGGCTTGGTGCCATCCCGTGCTATATCAGCGCATTCTCGCAGCACGGGATCGGCGTGCGGGCCTGCCTAAGCTGGTGGTGATCGATCCGCGTCGTACCACCACTTGCGATGTTGCCGATCTGCATTTGCCGCTCAAGCCGGGTTCTGATACAGCCTTGTTCAGCGGCTTGCTGGTTCATCTTTATCAGCAGGACCGTTTGGATTCCGAGTTTCTGGAGCATCATGTCGCGGAGTTCTGGCCAGCCTATCGGGCAGCGAAGGAAGTTGCGCCCCATATTCCGGCCGTCGCAGAGCGGGTCGGCCTGCCGGAAAACGATATCGCCGAGTTTTACGATCTGTGGAGCCGTACCCGCAAGGTAGTGACGGTTTATTCGCAAGGCGTCAACCAGTCCGCCCATGGCAGCGACAAGGTGAACGCCATTCTCAACTGCCACTTGGCGACTGGGCGCATCGGCCAGCCGGGGATGGGGCCATTTTCGGTCACCGGCCAGCCGAACGCGATGGGTGGGCGTGAGGTTGGCGGTTTGGCGAATCAATTGGCGGCGCACATGGATTTCGCGCCGGAGGATATCGAGCGAGTACAACGGTTTTGGCAGGCGCCTGCCATCGCCACACGTCCTGGTTTGAAGGCGGTCGAGCTGTTCCAAGCGGTCGCCGATGGCAAGATCAAGGCGTTGTGGATCATGGGCACCAATCCGGTAGTCAGCCTGCCCGATGCCGACGCTGTACAAACGGCACTGCAGCGTTGTCCGCTGGTCGTCGTGTCCGATACTACGGCTGATACCGATACCGTGCGTTTGGCTCACATCAAATTACCGGCGCTGACTTGGGGTGAGAAAGACGGTACGGTGACTAATTCCGAGCGGCGAATTTCGCGTCAGCGGGCCTTTCTGCCGCCGCCGGGCGAGGCCAAACCGGATTGGTGGGCCATGACGCAAGTGGCTCAGCGCTTGGGATTTGCCGCACAATTTGCTTTTGAATCACCCGCAGCTATTTTCCGTGAACACGCGGCGCTATCGGGATTTGAGAACGAAGGCCATCGCGACTTCGATATCTCGGCGCTCGCCGATCTGAGCGATGCCGACTACGATGCTTTGCAACCCCAGCAATGGCCGTTGCCGCGTGGCGCGACCGTAGGTAAGGCGCGCTTGTTTGGTGCAGGCGAGTTTTTCACCGCCGATGGCAAGGCGCGCTGCGTCGCGCTGGGGAAACGTACCCCGGTTCATGCAGTGGACGACTGTTTTCCGCTGGTGCTCAACAGTGGGCGGATTCGCGATCAGTGGCACACCATGACGCGAACCGGTAAGACCGCTCGATTAACCGGGCATATCCCCGAGCCTTACGTCGAGATTCATCCGGTGGATGCTCTGGCCTCCGGCGTCAGCGAAAACAAGTTGGCACGGGTACACAGCCGTTGGGGCGAAGTGATCGTTCGGGTTCGCACCCACGCGGGACAGCAACCTGGTAGCGTATTTGTGCCGATGCACTGGGGTTCGCCACTGGCGCCGCGTGGACGGATCAACGCTATGGTCAATCCGGTGGTGGACCCTTTATCCGGTCAGCCCGAATTCAAGCATACCCCGGTGCG
>JACSSB010000086.1 GCA_014879435.1 Phycisphaerales bacterium | reverse complement strand
CTCGCCCACACCCACCCCTCCGGCAATTCTGGCAAATCGGTGGTATCTGGCTGTACTGGTTCGGGATATTTCTTCTGCCAGTCTTTGGGCGGGGGTTTGCCTTGTTCCTTGAACTTAGCGAGTTGCTTAGCTTCCCAGCGGGCGCGGCGTTCGATGAGGATGCGTTTCAGCAACTCTGCACCGGTCTCGTTTTCTAGCCCCTCTCCCCCTGTGGGAGAGGGGTTGGGGAGAGGGGACGCCTCTTCGTTCAACGCCAACCAAATAGCGTTAAGCACCGACTCAGACTCCTTTGCCCACTCGTTATTCCAAAAGCGCATGACCCGAAAGCCTTGTGATGAGAGCCATGCATCTCGCTTAGCGTCATAGTCGGTTTGCTGTGAATGTCCGCCACCATCAAGCTCAATGATGAGCCGTTTCTCGAAACAGACGAAATCTACGATGTAGTGGCCAATTTGTTGCTGGCGGCAA
Organism: Phycisphaerales bacterium; assembly: GCA_014879435.1. Classification (GTDB taxonomy): domain Bacteria; phylum Pseudomonadota; class Gammaproteobacteria; order Competibacterales; family Competibacteraceae; genus Competibacter. Next base: position 3,700 of record JACSSB010000086.1, on the reverse strand, counting down.
AATTTGAATCCGTCGAGACGATGGGCACGAAGTTGCTGCCAAAGTCGTTGTTCATCAGGCGTTTGATTGCGACGTAAATCACGCGCACGCGCTAGCATGATCCCTTTTTGTGCATGGTGCGGGTTGGTTGGTAATGCCCCCTCTCCCCCAACCCCTCCCCCACGAGGGGGGAGGGGAGCTACGTGCGTCGCCCGCCATTCGGCGGTGAGTGCGCCTTCCACAGCAGCTTTCAACAGCGATTGGCGGTATTGCGTGAGCTTCTTCTGCGCAGCCTTGAGTTCGGCCACTCCAGCATCAAGGTCGGAGAGTAGTTCTTCCAGTTTGGCAACGATGCGGGTTTGTTCGGCGAGTGGTGGTAACGGAACTAGGTGAGCTATGAAAGGCCCACGATTGATGTGCATCATCGTGCTGCCATGTAGATGTTCCGTCTCCTGCAATTCCTGAATCGCTCGTTTGAGCCAATAGAACAGCAGATCTTTAAGGATGACGCGTTCTTGAGGTATTACCTTAAAGATATGTTGATTCACTAGTGCAGGCCCGCGTCGCCACATAAACACGTCAAGCGTAGCGGACCAACTCACGAGCATGTCACCGTTATCAATCTTGTAGTCAAGATGAACGTCAAGCGTTGTGGTATTTAGTGGTTTTGTCTCGTCAGTTAGGTTTTGAATCCGAACGATGGGTAGCCCTGTGAGTTCACGGTGGCTTGGCTTAAACGCGAAACCATTGATGTATTCGCCGGTTTCGTTGATGGAGACCCACGACCAGCCGTTTGGCAGTTGTACTTCGTCATCCTGTTTATCACTCACGCCACCAACTCCACATTCATCTCATTCATCAGCTCATCCAACTCCTTGCCAAACAGCCCCCAGGCTTTCTGCAAGCCACCCTTACCAGCCAATTCCGCATAATCGAAATCTTCCCGACTGATACTGTAACTGCTGGCGATGTGGTCTTTCATCAAGCGCAGCCATTCGGTTTGTTCTGGCGTGAACGCCGTGCCGCGCTGGGCGTTGTGGCGAAAGATCCAGGCTTGGAAGCGCTTATCCACTTCGTCGGCAAAAGGTTTGAGTTCACCTTCCAACCCCAGCGCAAACCGTACCAGTGATACCAGATCGGTAAGCTGGCGTTTGCGGTCAGCGCCTTTCACCTGGGTCGCCTGCACGCGGGCATAAGCGCTCCATAAACGCTCAGTGGTAAGCATCAACGGTGGCTTACTCAAATGTTCATGCAGCACTTCGATCATGTAGAAGGTCAGTGCACGGCGTTGATAGGGCTGCTGGTAGAAAAAGCTCAGCGCGGCGATTTCATCCTTGTGTTGCTGCAAGTAGTCGGCAAAGGTTTGAATCACCGCTTTGGCTTGGGTTTCGGCCTGCTCGCTGAAACCCGAGAACGTGACCTGATCAAGATTAATGTGGTCAATGATCTGCTCACGCTCGCGGCGGGCATTCTCGATCTCGTCACGCAGCTCAGGTTTATCGAAAGGTGCACAAGCGGTGGCGACGCGCGCGGCGCGGGCAGCCTCGATATCCTCAGGTCGCAGGGTGTCTTCGCTGCAAGTAACGCCCTTGGTTTTGGCAATGGCCAGCGCAGTTTGCACGATGGCATCGGCATCCAACGCCGTGATCAACCCCTTGCCCAATTCAGCCACAGAAATACCGCCGCTAGCTTTTTCGATGCGCGCCTGCGCCTTATCGTCCAGTTGCTTGGCCAGACGCACCAGGCGGTTGGCCAATGAGAGCACGGTGTCGTCATCACGGCTGCCCATCGCCACGCCTTGCAGCAGGTCTTTGAGCGCTATACCGGATTTCTTCTCCAACGGGCGGCTTTCAGTCTTGAGGGACTTCTCCACGCCCACCGCATCGATCAGCACAAAGCGGGTCTTGGCGCCGTCGGCGCTATTACTGACACGCTTAAGGCTATCGCCATCCAGGCTGCGCACGCCGCGCCCCTTCATCTGCTCGTAGTAACCCTTGCTGCGCACGTCACGCATGAATAGCAGTACTTCCAAGGGTTTCACGTCGGTGCCGGTGGCGATCATATCTACGGTGACAGCGATGCGCGGGTTGTAGTCGTTGCGGAAGCTGCTGAGGATGCTGTCAGCGTCTTCCTCAGCGCGGTAAGTGACCTTCTTGCAGAAAGCGTTGCCTTGGCCGTAGACCTCGCGCACGATGTGGATGATGTCATCGGCGTGGCTGTCGGTTTTAGCAAAGATCAAAGTCTTCGGTGTCTCTTTGCGTGCCGGAAAGATCTGCGTTTCCACAGCAGTTTTCATGGCCTGGATGACCTGTCGGATCTGGCTGGGATTGACCACGGATCGGTCCAATTCTTTACCGGTGTAGAGCGTGTCTTCCTCGGTTTCGCCCCAGCGCTTCTTGCGGGTCTGGCGGTCACGGTGATCCACCCATTCTTTGGCCTTCAGCTCGGCACCTTTCTGAGTGACCTCAGTTTCAATTTCGTACACGTCATAACCCACATTTACGCCGTCGGCCACGGATTGTTCGTAGGTATATTCAGCGACGATGTTTTCATTGAAAAAGCCGAAAGTGCGCTTGTCGGGTGTTGCCGTCAGGCCGATCAGAAACGCATCGAAGTAGTCGAGTACCTGCTTCCACAGGTTGTAAATGCTGCGGTGGCACTCGTCGATGATGATGAAATCGAAAGTTTCCACCGACACGGTGGGGTTGTAGCGGACAAACTTTTCCTGTTTGGCCGTTTGTTGTACCTCGTTAAGCGACAAATCTTCGGCTGATTCATCAATCGGCTCACCAGAGAGGATCGAATACATGCGCTGAATGGTGCTGATGCACACCTGCGCATGTAGGCCGATGCTGCTGGAGGCCAGCCGCTGTACGTTGTAAAGCTCGGTGAATTTGTGGCCATCGTCCGGTGGCGTGTAGGCCATGAATTCCTGATGAGCCTGTTTGCCAAGATTGCGGGTATCGACCAGGAACAAAATACGCTTGGCCCCGCCGAACTTGAGGAGACGATAAATCGCAGTGATGGCGGTGAAGGTCTTGCCCGCACCGGTGGCCATATGCACCAGGGCGCGGGGTTTGTTCAGCGCAAGAGATTTCTCCAACCCCATAACGGCGCTGGTCTGGCAGTCACGCAGATTTTTTTCAGGCAGCGTGGGCATTTGCTCAGCCAAGCGACGGCGCAAGGTGTCAGGCCGCGCTAGCCAGGCGGCCAAGGTTTCGGGCTTGAAGAAATGGAAGATTTCGCGTGAGCGCGGTACCGGGTCGACACCATCGGTGAAACGGACGATCTGACCCGTGGCCTCGAACAAGAAACGTAGCGGCGTGTTGTCCTTGCGCCATTTGAGATGGGCGGTAGCGTAGCGCTCAGTCTGGCTTTCGGTGACGGTGAGGTTTTGGCCTGCGCTGTCCTTCTTGGCTTCGATCACGCCAACCGCGTTCCGATGAACAAATAGTACATAGTCGGCCGGGCCAGTATCGGTGGAGTACTCGCGGACGGCCACGCCGATCCCTGCGGACAGGTTGAGCTGCTTCATATCCTGAATAACCCATCCGGCTTGCTCTAGCTTTTGGTCAATCTGCTGGCGTGCTTTGGTTTCCGGTGTCATGCGCGCTCCTCCTGCAGTCCGTATGCGTCTGTCGTCCAGCATGCCAGAACCCCGTGTGGTGCGCGGATTTCAGGCGAAAAAAAAGCCCGGAGTTCATCCGAGCTCTTGTAGATG
>JACSSB010000088.1 GCA_014879435.1 Phycisphaerales bacterium | reverse complement strand
GGGGACTCTCGCGCCGTCCGCTATCCCTCTCCGGCCTAAAGGCCAGAGTCTCTCGCGGGGGAAACTGATAACCCATGCACTGGCTCAAGCTTATCGCTCCCGCGCTGCAAGTTTTGCGGCGCGGGCAAGAGCTGCGACATGCGGCGGCATGGAAAAATGCGCAGGTCATCGCCAGCGCGCTCGGCGCGCTCGTGGTCTTTCTTCGGGTTGCCGGGATCGATCTTGGTATCAGCGATGCCGATTTGTTGGAGCTGGCCGGTGGAATCGTCGCGCTCATCAATATCTATGTGGTGGTGGCCTCCAGCGCGAAGGTTGGCTTTTCTCCAACCCCTCATCCCGATTTGCCGCCCATCGCGCAGATGGATCGTCCCGATACTGATGCTGATATGGATGCTACTGGTGGGGTGCGCTCCGATGCAGTGCGCCCCGAAAATCGGTATCCGACAGGACAAGATCATGACAATGGAGACGGCTGGAATGGTTGATTTTGTCGGCTGCAACTGCGAGGGGCCTTTCTGATGACTCGTTATGACTGGGTGTTGTGGGCCTTCCGCTTATTCATGGATGGCGGGGTGATCGAGACCGCAAGAACGATGATCAAGGAAATAGACACTTTGGACGGAAACGGCGCGAGCAAGCGCGAATTTGTCGTCGAGACGCTCAAAGACTCACTGAAACGCGGCAGCGGCTACATCCTGCGCGCCCTCGTCGAGGTGCTGCTCGCGCAATATCGGGAGGGGAATGATGGACATCGTGGCACCTGAGCCTGAAGCGAATGCCCTCGAACCGCTGGATCTCACGCTGCTGCGGCGGGAAGCGGATCAGTATGTGCGGCAAGACCTGCCCATGCGGGTGTTTGTCCTGGAGACGCAAATGAAAGCCTCCAATGACCGATTAAGCTCCATCGAGTCGGAAGTGCGCGGCATGAAAGACGGCATCAGCGATCTGGTGCGTGCTTTGCACGCCCACATGTTGGAAGAGAAAGAGCAGAAAAACCAATTGCTGCTCTGGATTGTGTTGACGCTGGTCTCTGTCGTCGGGTTCGGCTGCGCATTCCTGTTTGATTATGTCCTGACGCACTGAATGCCCCCCATGCCTCACGTCGATCCGAAAACCGGCAAACGGCGCTATGCGAGCCAGATCGGCAACCGCACGGTTGGCCCTGCACCACCGCCGCTGTCCGTGGAGCGACGTTTGAAAGGCGAAAAACACCCTCCCGAATTGCGCCTGAAAGCACGGGCGATCTACGTCTACGACAAGCGCCCGATCATCGAAGCCGCCCAAGAATGCGGCGTTTCCAACGTCACTGTCCGGCGTTGGAAAACCCTGGCTCTCGCTGCGGGTGACGACTGGGACATGGCGCGCCAGCTCACCAGCCTCAGCAGTGCCAATCGTGGCCTGCTGTTGAACGCCCTACTCGAAGACTTCCTGAAGCAGTATCGCGGCACCATCGCATGGCTCGACAAAGCCGGAGCGGAACTGCCCGCACTCGACCGGGTGCATGCCCTCGCCCGCCTAGCGGCAGCACTGGAAAAAGTCACCGACGCCCATGCGCGACTCCAGCCGGAACAAAACAAGCTGGCGATTGCGATGGACGCGCTGCGCGACTTCTTCAACTTCGTGCGCGAGCGCGAACCCGAATTGACCGCCGCCCTGCTGGTGCATCTGGAGCCATTCGGTGAATACATCGGCCAGCACTACGCCAAAGGCTAATCGTATCGAAGCGGCGGATGCGCGTCGCCTCACCGCCAAAGAATTCCAAGCCGCGCTGGCGGAACTCGCCGCCGATCTGCGCTCGCACATCGATCTCGATTGCCCTGATTTTTCCAATGATGCCGCCGCTTCAGCGGTTCGCATCGCTCGCGTCCGCGCCAGCGACGGCTTCCGTTTCTTCTGCGAGACCTATTTCCCGCATTACCTGACCGCCGCGCCCTCGGTGCTGCACGAGTTTCTATTCGAGGCGCTACCTGCCTTGATTGCGGACAAACAAGGCTGCCACCTCGCCTTGGCCGCGCCACGTGGCGAAGCCAAAAGCACCATGCTCATGTTGCTGTTCCCGCTGTGGGTGGCCATCACCGAGCGCAAGCACTACATCGTGTTGATCATGGATGTGCTGGACCAGGCACTGCCCGCCCTGGAAGCGATCAAAGCAGAACTGGACAGCAATCCGCGTCTGATTCGCGATTTCCCCAATGCCTGCGGCGAAGGTCGGATCTGGCAGCAGCGGGTGATCCTGACCGCCAACAACATCAAAATCGAAGTATTCGGTGCCAACAAGCGCATCCGTGGCTTGCGCCATGGCCCGCACCGGCCTGACTTGATCCTGCTCGATGACATCGAGAACGATGAGAATGTGCGCAACCCGGAGCAACGCGACAAGCGCGAGCGTTGGCTGAACAAGAGCGTGTTGCGGCTCGGTGCCGCCGACGGCAGTGCCGATGTCTTCGTGGCCGGGACGGTGTTGCATTACGATTCGGTGCTGTCACGGCTGCTGAAAAAACCGCTGTGGCAAGCCCACACCTTCCGGGCCTTGCTGCAATGGCCGGATCGGATGGACCTGTGGGAGCACTGGGAAGAGTTGCTGCGCAACGAGGGCGAGGAAGCCGCCGACACCTATTATAAGGAGCGGCAAGCGCTGATGGAGGCAGGCGCGCAAGTCAGTTGGCCCGCCCAGCGTCCATTGCTGGCGTTGATGAAGTTGCGCGCCGATGACCATGCCGCCTTCGATTCCGAACTCCAGAATGATCCGGTCAACGACGGCGAGGCGTGGTTCAACGGCTTGCAATTCTGGGTGCAGCGCAGCCCCAACTGGCTGTATTTCGGGGTTTGCGATCCATCCCTTGGCAAATCCGGTGCCGGGCGTGATCCTTCGGCGGTCCTGGTCGGCGGCTATGATCGGACTACCGGCATCCTGGATGTGATCGAGGCCCGCATCCTGCGACGACTTCCCAGCGCGCTGATCGAGGATATCGTCAACCTGCAACGGCTCTATCGCTGCATCGCCTGGGGCATTGAAGCCATCCAGTTCCAAGAGTTCTTCCGCACAGAGCTGGTGCGAGTTTCTGCCAAGCGCGGGGTGCCGGTGCCAGCGTGGCCGCTGCTGCCGCACCACGATAAGCGGCTGCGCATCGAAAGCCTGCAACCGCATGTCGCCAACGGCTTGATTCGGGTCCACGCCAGCCAAAGCACGCTGATCCAGCAACTGCGCCATTTCCCGCATGCCGATCATGACGACGGCCCGGATGCGCTGCACATGCTGTGGACGCTGGCGCTGTCGCGAGGGCGTGGGGCGCAGTTCGCCTTGGGGATGCGGGTCGCCGGATTATGACCCCGGCACAAGTGGCGGCGGAAATCGCCCGCCTTTCTCAAGACGCCCTGGACGAAGTGATGGCGCGCATCCGCCGAGGCCAGACTTCGCGCAGTGCGATTGAATCGGCCTTAGCCCAGTTCCGTGGCCCGTATTACGTCCTGATCGCCGAAGCCTTGTCCGAACGCTTGCATGCCGCCATCGGCCCGGCGGTGGTGCGTAATTATCCGGTCGGCAAGATCACGCTGTCCCAAGCCCTCTATGCCCATCACCGGGCTATCAGTCTCGCCGCCGCCAGCACGATAGCGGTGCACATGAAAGGCCCGCACAGTGCGCGGGAATTGGCCAAGACGCTGTATGAGGGTTACGACTTCAAGCCCGACACGCTGAAAGTCATCGCCGCGCTGCCCAAATATCTGCAAGTCGAATTCGACCGCGCCAAGGCCGCGAAGCTAAAGACTCCCGCATTGCGTGCCGCATACCTCCAGGCGATCAACCGAGCGGAAGCTGGGGCAGGAATGGACGCGCTGGAGAAAGTGTTGAATGTCGCCCTCCAGGAGCGCAATCGCTTTTTTGCCAATCGCATCGCCCAGACCGAATTGCACCGCGCCTACAGCCAGCAGCGAGCACGCGACCTGATGGGCCAAGAGCGAATTCAGTACCTCCAGATTCGGCTGTCTTCCACCCATCCGAAGGTGGATATTTGCGACTACCACGCACATGTAGATCAGTATGGATTAGGGCCAGGAGTCTATCCGAAAGCCGCTGCGCCGCTGCCCCCTTTTCACCCTTTCTGCCGGTGCTTGCTCTCCCCTGTGGTCAATCTTCCGACCACCACCCAACCCCGCTATAACCCGAATGCCGAGCG
>JACSSB010000094.1 GCA_014879435.1 Phycisphaerales bacterium | reverse complement strand
GCGATGCTGCTGCGGATAAACCGCATAAATATCGGCATCCGGCGTTTGATAGTCCGGTAGCACACGCACCAATTGCCCACTGCGCACGTAATGCGCGATATCCCATTCCGCCCGCATCAGAATGCCGTGGCCATCCAAGGCCCAACGCACCGCCACCTTACCGTCGTTCGTCGTCAGATGGCCCCTCACCTTGATGGTTTCCAAAAACTCCTTGCGACCTTCCCGATTCAGTCGCCAGACGCCATAGGGATCTTCGCCCTGGCGGATGGCGATGCAGTTGTGATGCGCCAAATCTTGTGGAGTCTTTGGCTCACCATAAGTGGCGAGATAGCCAGGCGCGGCGCACAGCAACCGCCGATTCAATAACAGCCGCCGCGCGATGACCCGCGCATCCGGTGGTTGACCAAACTGGATACAGACATCGAACTGATCGTCAGCCAATGGCGGTGGACTGACCGACAGCGTCAATTGCGCGTCTACCGCCGGATAGCGCCGCACATAGAGCGAGAGCGCGGGGGCAATGTGCAATCGGCCAAAACCCAAGGTGGCATTCACCCGCAGTAAGCCCTTAGGAACCGCCTTCGCTTTGGTCAGCAGTTGATCCAGCTCATCAATTTCGCGCAGGACGCGCCGGGCGTGTTCCAAAACCACTTCCCCTTCCGGGGTCAGGCTTAAGCGACGAGTCGTGCGGTTGATCAAAGTCACCCCAGCGCGAGCCTCCATCTGTGCCAATCGCTTGCTGGCAGCCGCCGTGGTGATGCCCAGCTCGCGTGCTGCCGCACTCAAGCTACCACGACCAATCAGGGCGACAAAAAAAGCCATTTCTCCGGCTTGGATGGCAGTACTCATGACACCACCATTGTTAACTCCAAGTTAAAGACAGATTAAGTTTAGGCGCGATTTTGCCGCTTGTCTGGAATCTACACTGGCCCTGCCTTATCCCCCAACTCCAAAGGAGAAAAACAATGAAAAGCTATCGCATCGCGATGATTCCTGGCGACGGTATTGGTAAAGAAGTGGTGCCAGCGGGCCGTAAAGTATTGGAAACTTTGGCTGCTTCCAATTCTAGCTTCAGTTTCGAATTCGAGGATTTCGACTGGGGCGGTGACTATTACCGCCAACACGGCGTGATGATGCCGGAAGATGGCCTCGATGCGCTGCGCGACAAGGATGCGATTCTGTTTGGATCGGCGGGTGATCCCGACATTGCCGATCACATCACGCTGTGGGGCCTGCGCCTGAAGATTTGTCAGGGCCTTGATCAATACGCCAACGTCCGCCCGACTCGCATCCTGCCCGGTATCGATGCCCCACTGAAGCGCTGCAAGTCGGAAGATCTGAATTGGGTGATCGTCCGCGAAAACTCCGAAGGTGAATATTCAGGTGTTGGCGGGCGCGTGCATCAGGGCCATCCCATCGAGGCGGCCACCGACGTGTCGATGATGACGCGAGCCGGTGCTGAGCGCATCCTGCGCTTCGCTTTCAAACTGGCGCAATCTCGGCCCCGCAAGCAATTAACCGTGGTCACCAAGAGCAACGCCCAGCGCCACGCAATGGTGATGTGGGATCAAATCGCGGGCGAAGTGGCACGCGAATTTCCCGACGTGAAATGGGACAAGGAATTGGTGGACGCAATGACTGCACGCATGGTCAATAAACCGGCCACGCTGGACACCATCGTCGCCACCAACCTGCACGCTGACATTCTGTCCGATCTGGCCGCTGCCCTGGCCGGAAGTCTGGGCATTGCCCCCACCGGCAACATCGACCCGGAACGCCGTTATCCATCGATGTTCGAGCCGATCCACGGTTCGGCCTTCGACATCATGGGCAAGGGTTTGGCCAATCCAATTGGCACCTTCTGGTCGGTGGTGATGCTGCTCGAACATCTGGGCGAAACCGAAGCCGCTGCCACGTTGATGAAAGCCGTGGAAAGTGCCACGGCTAATCCCCAGTTGCATACCCGTGATCTTGGCGGCACCGCAACAACAGCCGACGTGACCCAAGCCGTCTGTCAATTCCTCAGCGAGGCGAAATCTTAGGCCACCTGAGCGCCTACCCGCCTGTCCTCCCACCGGCGCATTGCACGCCGCGTGGGACCAAAAAATAGATCGATAAAGAAGGAAGATCGGTAGCGCCGCTTTCAGCATAGCGCTGCGGTCTTCCCGGACTGCCGACCACTGATGACTGATCACAGTGATCGGCAGTCACACTAGGAGGAGATTGCAATGAGTCCGATGGCCATCACCTTATTACTATTGTTATTCGCAACTATCATGTTTGTTTGGGAGAAGATCCCACTCGCGCTCACTTCGGTAATCGTTTGTCTGGCGCTGGTATTGACTGGCGTACTGGATGCAAAGTCCGCATTCAATGGTTTTATCAACACCAATGTCATCTTATTCGTGGCAATGTTCATTGTCGGTGGCGCGCTGTTTGAGACCGGAATGGCCAACAAGATCGGGGGCATAGTGACCCGATTTGCTAAGACAGAACGCCAACTGATCATCGCGATCATGATGATCACGGGGCTACTTTCCGGGGTACTTTCCAATACCGGAACTGCCGCCGTCCTGATTCCGGTCGTGATCGGCATCGCGGCGAAATCTGGTTTTTCACGCTCCAGGCTGTTGATGCCACTGGTTTTTGCCGCAGCCATGGGCGGAAATCTGAGTCTGATTGGAGCGCCCGGCAATCTGATTGCGCAAAGTGCATTACAGAATATCGGAGAAGGATTCAGCTTCTTCGAGTACGCGAAGATCGGACTGCCCATGCTCCTGTGCGGTATTGCGTACTTCGCCCTCTTCGGGCATCACCTCCTACCGGGAGGCAATAATGCGGAAGATCCTTATGACCCTTCCCATAGCACGAAAACGAACTATTCCACCGTCCCGAAATGGAAACAACAGCTGTCGCTTGGCATTCTCATCGCGACTATCTTGGGCATGATTTTCGAGCGCAGCATCGGTATCCCACTGCACATCATCGGTTCGGTCGGCGCGGTCCTCATTGTTCTGACCGGGGTGCTCACCGAAAAGCAAGCATATCAAGCAATTGATTCTCAAACCATTTTCATCTTCGGAGGCACGCTATCACTCGCTACGGCGCTTGAGACCACCGGAGCGGGTGCCACTGTTGCCACCACCATCATGGGCCTACTTGGCGATCAGCCATCGCCCGCCCTGCTCCTTATCGTCATCTTCTCAATTGCTTGTATACTCACCAATTTCATGTCGAACACGGCGACCACTGCACTATTGGTACCTATCGGCATCTCAATTGCTGCCAGCATCGGTGCCGATCCAAGAGCCGTCATGATGGCCGTCGTCATCGGAGGCTCCTGCGCCTATGCGACGCCGATTGGTATGCCAGCGAATACGATGGTGCTCTCAGCAGGCGGTTATCGCTTCATGGACTATGTCCGATCCGGCCTCCCGCTGATCGTGGTGTCAGGCATCGTCAGTATTTCTCTACTGCTCATCTTCTATCCATTCTTCCCGAGTTGATCGACAAGCAGATAACTTGAGCACCACAGCCCCAGAAATGGGGCTTCTTTCGCTGTATCGCTTATCATCAGTGATCGACGCTGTACTAATGAAATCCGGCGCTGAAATCTCGCCGCTAAAACCAACCAGTAGAGGGGGAGAATGACAATGGATACCGTGCAAGCACGTAAGTTATTGCGTGACATGTTTGATGCCGCCGTTGCTGCTGCGCAACCATCCCGCTGCGTACCGCCATATTTACCATCACCACCCAAAGGCCGTTTGGTGGTGATCGGTGCGGGCAAAGCCTCGGCGGCAATGGCCCAGGCCGTGGAGGAGAACTGGACGGGTGAATTATCGGGACTGGTCGTAACCCGCTATGGCTATGCCGTACCTTGCAAGCGCATTGAAATCGTCGAAGCGGCCCACCCGGTACCGGATGCCGCTGGAGAAGCCGCAGCGCGGCGAATGTTGGAACGAGTCAGTGGCCTGAGTCCAGACGATGTGGTGCTGTGTCTGATCTCTGGAGGCGGCTCGGCCTTGCTGCCACTACCAGGAGAAGGACTCACCCTGGCCGACAAGCAAGCAGTCAATCGGGCATTGCTCAACAGTGGCGCGACGATCTCGGAAATGAACTGCGTGCGTCGCCATCTCTCAGCGATCAAAGGCGGACGGCTGGCGGCGGCCTGCCATCCGGCGCGAGTCATCAGCCTGCTGATTTCCGATGT
>JACSSB010000385.1 GCA_014879435.1 Phycisphaerales bacterium | reverse complement strand
TGAAAAAGGCATTGAAATCCAGATAGGCGCTCGGCTCTGGATCGCGTGCCTCGTCTAAATTGATCTTGAATCCGCGAGCGAAGCTACGGATCAGCGCATTCTTAAACCAAGGCACGCGAACCCGTGTGAGGCGATAGACCAGGCGGGTCAGTCCGCGCTGCGGCAGCAAGTATTGCGGCAGATTGCGCAAACGATCACTCAGGGTTGCGGGTGTAGCGATATCAGCATCGGACATGACAGTCATGCTCTGGAAAGTCGAAATCTGGCTAGGGGGATGAAATCGACACCGTCCACTCAGGGCGCAATTGTGCGGATCTTGAGGAAATCTGTCGCCATTCGCGCAGAGTCCTGTGGCGGTGTAAAAATGGCGCGCAACCGTGCTTGCGGGTCGATCAAGCTAATGGTCGAGCTATGATCCATGATGTAATACTCGGGATGCTCTGGATTTTCCACCCGCTGATAGAAGACATGCAATGCCTTGGTCAGACCATTGATCTCTTCGCTCGAACCGGTTGCTCCCTGAAACTTCGGGTTGAAATAGCGTACATATTCTCGCAGGCGCTCCGGGGTATCTCGTTGGGGATCTACAGTCACGAATAGATAGCGCACCTCATCGTCAACGCCCGTCTCGACCAAGCGCTGCTGCAAACGGTTCAGATCGACCAACGCCAGTGGGCACGCATCCGGGCAATAGCTATAACCGAAATAAAGAAAGGTCCAGTGGCCGATCAGATCGTCGCGAATGAACGGCTGACCGTTTTGCGCAACCAATCGAAATGTAGGAAGTGGTTGGGCATCTGGCAGATAGATTCCAGCGATATCCAACGGTGGACTACTGGGCGGACGCAACCACCACTGACCTAACACCCAACCCAACGCCAGGGCCAGCGCTAGAATCAAGGCCAGCGCCAAACCAAACCCAGTTCTGCGAAAGGTCATGATTTTTCACTCGATGATCGGCTGGAACGTTAGAATTCTACCAATCCCATTCCATGCAAATTGAGGAGATTTTTTATCTTACACAGTTGACCCACCTTCGACCCAACGCGATTGACCCGCTTTCGACTCCATGGCGGGCAGGATTTTCCTCCTCATTCGAAGCCTTTGCTCCAAATCTGATCACCGATGAATAACCACGACGACGCTTTTTCCCACCTACACACGATCCGCGACCTGATCCGTTGGGGCGCCAGCCGCATGAATGCAGCCGAGCTGCATTTCGGCCACGGTACCGACAATGCTATTGACGAAGCGGCGGCCCTGGTGTTGCACGCTCTGCACCTACCACCGGATTTGCATACCGAATATTTGCAATCGCATCTGACTTTCACCGAAAAACAGATGGTGCTTGATTTACTGGAGCGGCGCATCGTCGAACGTAGGCCCGCCGCCTATCTGACCCATCGCGCTTGGTTCATGGGGCTTCCCTTCTATGTGGACGAACGGGTGTTGATCCCACGTTCGCCACTGGCCGAACTGATCGAGCGGCATTTCTCGCCGTGGCTAGCAGAGAGTCGCACCATCGGCGATATCTTGGATCTGGGTACTGGCAGCGGCTGTATCGGTATTGCCTGTGCTTATGCTTTCCCGGATGCACGGGTAGATTTGGCCGATATTTCCGCCGAAGCACTGGAGGTGGCACAGCGCAACGTGGTCGAGCACGAGCTGGAGGATCAGATCGAGGTGATTCAGTCCGATCTATTTTCAGCCTTGAAAGGTCGCCGCTACGACTTGATCATCAGCAACCCACCCTATGTTGGTTTGGAAGAATGGGAGAATCTTCCGACCGAATATCAACACGAGCCGCGCCTGGGATTGGTCGCTGGTGTAGAAGGATTGGATGTAGTGATGAAGATCCTGCGTCAGGCCGCCGATTACCTAAACCGCGATGGTTTGCTGATCGTGGAAGTCGGCAATGCACAATATGCTTTATGCGAGGCATTGCCCGATGTGCCGTTTACTTGGCTGGAATTCGAGCATGGCGGCCAAGGGGTATTTCTCTTGAACGCCGCACAATTACAGCGACTGTAAAAGGTGGTGACGCAGGTTGGGTTTGTCTATTGTCTATGATTTAGATCACTGGAGCACAGGGATCGCCCGCATGAGCAATGAATTTATCCCGCGAACGAATGATCCGGGAAATGAGCCAAATACCTCCTTAACCGGCGATACCCCGTCATGGGAACTCCTGATAACTGCAGAACGGGCGCAGCTTACCCTGCATTCCATTGGCGATGCGGTGATCACCACTGATAACCAAGCCGTGGTGGATTATCTGAATCCGGCGGCAGAGCGACTCACCGGTTGGACGATGGCCGAGGCGCGAGGGCGGCCCCTAAGCGAAGTATTCCAAGTCGTCAACGAGCAAAGCCGCCAATTGATTCCCAACCCAGTGCTGCGTTGCCTTCAGGAAGAAAAAATTCTCAACTTGGCCAAGCACTCCATCTTGATCGATCGCCATGGGCGGGAATACCACATTGACGACTCCATAGCTCCCATTCGTGGACAAGATGGCCACATACTGGGTGCCGTGTTGGTGTTTCACGATGTAACCGAAATTCACCGCCGCACCCGGCAATTGGAATACGACGCCACTCATGACGCCTTGACCGGCCTGATCAATCGAGCTGAATTCGAGCGGCGGCTGGAACGGGCGCTGGTCAGTGCCAAGCAATATGGGGCACGGCACGCGCTGTGTTATCTGGATCTGGATCAGTTCAAGAATGTCAACGATACCGCAGGACATGCCGCAGGTGACGAATTACTTAGACAAATCAATGTGATTTTGTCCGGCATGTTTCGCGAACGCGATACCTTAGCGCGGATCGGTGGTGATGAATTTGGTTTACTGCTCGACAACTGTCCGTTGGATCGTGCTCAGTTCATTGCCCAGAATGTCATTGCCAATATTCGAGAATACCGCTTCCATTGGGCGGGCTGCATTTATCAGATTGGAGTCAGTATCGGCCTAGTGCCGATCACGGTGGAGACGCAAAGTATCACCCAACTGCTCGCTCAAGCGGATGTTGCCTGTTACATCGCCAAGGAATTGGGCCGTAACCGTGTACATCTCTATCAGCAGGAAGATACCGAAATAGGATCGCGCCACGAGGAGATCCTGGGTGCAGCTGGCTTGCGCGACGCGCTAAAGCGAGATCGTTTTCGCTTGTACTATCAGCCCATCGTTCCTCTGGCTAGCCCCAATCTGCGCCCCACCCATCATGAAGTGTTGCTTCGAGTAGCGCACAAGAACCACACCTACCACCACAGCGAACTGGTATTGCCAGCCGCTTTCATTCCGGCCGCCGAACGCTACGGCCTTATGAGCGCCATCGACCGCTGGGTGATTCAGGCTGCCTTTCGCGAATATGCCCCCGGTATCGGGAGTACAGGTACGCAGATCACGATCAACTTATCGGGTAATTCCCTTGGTGACGAGAGCCTGCTCGATTTCATTGAAGCGCAATTTGTTGAACATACCTTTCCACCCGAGCGTGTCTGTTTCGAGATTACCGAAACTACTGTGATCCAAAATTTGCATCGAACCACTCAATTGGTCACAGCGCTCAAAAGCTGTGGCAGTCAATTTGCGTTAGACGATTTTGGCAGCGGACTCTCCTCATTCCATTATCTCAAGACCCTACCAATCGATTACCTCAAAATTGATGGCAGCTTCGTCAAGGACATGATCCAGAACAGCAGTGATTGCGCTCTGGTTGCCGCCATCAATCAAATGGGCCATACCTTGGGTATTCAAAGCATTGCTAAGTATGCAGAAAATCAGAGTATTGTTGAGCGTCTGCGGGAACTGGGCGTGGATTACGCGCAGGGTTATTTCTTCGGTGAACCCGCAGTCTGGAGCGCCTGACCATGAATAGTACGATTGTTTTCGACCCTGCCCTGATTCGCAAGTACGACCAGGCTGGACCGCGCTACACCTCCTACCCGACCGCTGTACAGTTCCACGAAGCTTTCGGCGAAGCGGAATATTGTGAACAGGCGTGTGCCAGCAATGCCAGTGGTCGGCCACTATCGTTATATCTGCATATTCCATTCTGCGACACGGTCTGTTTTTACTGCGCCTGCAACAAGATCATCACTAAGAATCGCCGTCACACCACGCCTTACCTAGATCATCTGTACCAGGAAATCGCCTTGCAGGGCACGTTGTTTGATCGCTCCCGGCCGGTGACGCAACTGCATTGGGGCGGCGGCACCCCCACCTTCATCAGCGCCGC
>JACSSB010000380.1 GCA_014879435.1 Phycisphaerales bacterium | reverse complement strand
AGCTTGACTTCAGGACCCTCGACCTGACGACGGGCGCGTTCGCAATGCTCACGCAGTGCTTCGATCTCGCCAATATGCGTCACCATCGGGAACATGATCCATAGCGGTCCATGGCGGGCAGCCCGATACAAGGCGCGCAGCTGGGTGTAGAGTAAATCTTGGCGTTGCAACAGCAATCGAGCGCCGCGTACCCCAAGAAATGGGTTTTCCTCATGCGGCAGATCCAGATAAGGCACCTGTTTGTCACCGCCGATGTCCAGCGCCCGGATAATCAAGCGACGCCCGGCCAGCACCTCGGTCATTTCGCGATAAACCTGGTATTGCTCTTCTTCATTTGGAGCATCATCGCGCTCCAAGAACAGGAACTCGGTGCGCATCAGGCCAATGCCCTCGGCACCAGACTCGATGGCGGTGGCCGCTTGTTTGGGATTGGCGACGTTGGCGGCGACCTCGACGGTATGACCATCGGTAGTAATCGCTGGCTGATGACGCGCCGCCCGCAGTGCCTCGCGCGCGGCATTTTGCTTGGTGATGACTTCGGTGACGCTGCGCTGATCGGCCTCGTCAACATCGAGATAGAGGCAGCCGCTGTTACCGTCAATGACGGCTATACCCCCTTCGGGTGCATTCGACAAAGTGGGACCGACGGCGACGATTGCTGGCATTCCCAGGGTACGCGCCAGGATAGCGGTGTGCGAAGTGGGACCACCTGCACTGGTCGCCAGACCCATGATGTGCCGCGTATCGAGATGCAAGGTATCCGATGGAGTAAGATCTTCCGCCACCAGAATCGACGGCTCCGACAGGGTAATCTGCTGCCGCTCGATTCCCAGCAACCGGGCCAGCACCTGCTCACCGACATCGCGCAAATCCAGGGCGCGTGCCGCCAATAACGGATCGGGAACCCGCTGGAGCTGGTCGATCCGTGCTCGCAACGCATACTGCCAGGACCAAGCCGCACCGTGACCTTGCATGATAGTGCTCAGTGCATCCCGCATCAAAACTGGATCGGCTAACAACTCACGCTGGGCAGCGAAGATCGCGGCTTCGGCGGCACTCAGTCGCTGGCGGGTACGGGTTTCCAATTCCTCGCGCTCGGCCTGAACCGCCAGCAGCGCCTGTTCCAACGCCTCGCCTTCGATCACCACATCACCCGGCTGATCCACAACCTGGAAGCGTTGAGAGACGTGGCGTACCAGCTTGCCGATAGCTAGGCCGGGACTGGCACCGATGCCATACAGCGTGGGAGGAGAAGCAGTCGGAGTCCAGTCCGGCGCAGTCTTGCGTGCGGCCAAGGCATTGCGGCGGGCACGTTCGGCATCGGCCTTTTCTTCGGCAGACAGGCTCCGTACTGTATCGCGCAGAGTATTCAGTGCGCGTTGCGCATCGGCACCGCGTGCAGCTAGTTTCAGGGTATCGCCGCAGGTGATGCCGAGAGCCAATAGCCCAGTCAGCGCCTTGGCATCAGCATGTTCATTGTCTTTGTAGACACGCAGTTCGCAAGGAAAACGCTTGGCGGTCTCCACCCAGCGGGTCGCAGGCCGAGCGTGCAAACCGTGTGGATAATCTACCGTCCATTCGATCTCGGCATCGGCCGGCCAAGGGGGTTCCACCGGCGTTTTCGCGGCGGCTGTGGGTTCCGCTGCGTCACCCAGAGCGGCGATCAGTACTAGCGGATTTTCGGCATGGAATAAGGTGTCGAGCGCTTCGGGTTGTTGCATCAGCCGGGTCAGGCGGCGCAACAGGGCGATATGTTCATCAGACTGCGCGGCGATAGCGACTACCAGATACGCTTTCTGGCCGTCGTTCCATTCCACACCTTTGGGTACCTGCAAAATGGCGATACCGGTGTAATGAATCAGGTGGCGATCTTCGACCATCCCATGTGGAATAGCTACGCCTCCACCCAGGAAGGTATTGGCGACTTGTTCGCGCTTGAGAAGGCTGTCGATATAGGCTGGTTCAATGTAACCCGCTTCGGCCAGTAGTTGGCCAGCCATCTGAATCGCTTCGTTCTTATCTTGTACGCTGACATCCAAGCGGATACATGATCGAGTAATCGTTTTCATATTTTCTCCTAAGGCAGTTCTTAGATCTTGTGAATAGAGTTTTGTAATCGATTACAAAATAAATGTCAAACAAAATCTGGAAAATACCCACAAATAAAGTCAAAACAATTGAGAGCACATTGCTTTGACTCAAGCTGTATGGGGATGCGTATTTCAGCCAATCTCCAATTCCTTCACCAAGGATAATGTGGATACGTCTTGGGCAAAGACTCGTAGAATAGATAACACCATATTAATGATATGGTTTATTGTCAGAGCGTCTTTGCAAAGGCGTTATGTTCGTCTCACGAGCCACCGCGTTTAGATGCACTTATCCTGAATCGTTATATATCGAGTAACCCGATGGGAACTTCTGACCGTAATCTGCCATTACGCTTTGTCGTTCATCACCTGCATCCGATAAGCGCCCGTTTGCGTTTCCTGAAATCATCCGCAGAGCATGTGATCTACCCAGAACCTCTGCCTGCGCGAGCTGACTTATTAGATCAGTGTAGCCACCACCCGGCGATGGCCATCCACCCTGCTTCGTTTCTGCGGAAACTGTGCACCACCCTGTCCGTTGCGCCACAACAGCTGGTTATTGTGAACGGTTTTCGCCTCTGGATAGATACGTCCGGTGATGTACTACCGCTTTACCTAGTCAAAGTTACCAGCGAACAACCTTTTGATGCCCCAGAAGGTTTCCACTGGATCGAATTACCGGATTGCTGCAATTTGCCCCAAATCGAACGCTTGGTATTACGCCGAGTCTATGATTTTTCGGTGGGAAATTAATCCCTCAGTTAAAATCAATAAATGATTATATAAATCAAGTTATTAGCCAATATTATTAGCGTATCTCATTATTTTCTGAAAACTTTGCTCAAAATCATCGCTATGAATAAAGATCTCGCCTCCGCTGTTCCTTCCTCAAGTTGGTTTACTGTGTTGAGTGGCCATGCCAGAAACCATGTGCTCACCGCACTGGGTCTTGGCATCGCCACACTGGCCACACTGGTATTGCTGGCACAGAGCCTGACATGGGTGCTAACGGGAGAGGAAGCTATCAATCCGCGTTATGCCCTACTCGGCGGTATGGCGGGTTTTACCGCCACCACGCTCGGTGCCGTTCCGATTCTGGTATTGCGCGGTATCCCACAGCAACTTGAGGATAGCTTACTGGGCATGGCCGCGGGCATGATGTTAGCGGCCAGTGCCTTCTCTTTGTTGTTGCCAGGATTGGACGCAGGCACTGAAATTCTCGGCGATAAACTGGCGGGCGCTGGCATCGTGGTGTTTGGCATGGCGCTCGGGGTGCTACTGATGCTGGGTCTGGACGAGTTCACCCCGCATGAACACGACAAAACCGGTCCTTGTGGCCCTGGTCACGAGCGTTGTGCCCGGATCTGGCTGTTCGTGCTTGCCATCGCTCTGCACAATTTGCCGGAAGGAATGGCAATTGGCGTGAGTTTCTCGCAGGGTGATTTGACGGTGGGCCTGCCGCTCACCATCGCCATTGCCCTGCAAGATATCCCAGAAGGATTAGCCGTGGCGCTGGCCCTGCGCGGTGCTGGTTTCTCGCTGATAACCGCCATTCTGGTGGCCGCTGGCAGTGGTCTGCTTGAACCACTGGGAGCGCTGCTCGGCGTCGGGCTGTCCAGCGGACTGGCGGTGGCCTACCCCATCGGCTTGGGGCTAGCGGCGGGTGCCATGATCTTCGTGGTTTCGCACGAGGTGATCCCGGAGACCCACCGCAATGGCCATCAGACCCCAGCTACTTTGGGGTTGATGGTCGGTTTTGCGCTGATGATGGTGCTCGATACCACGCTGGGCTGAGTTGGCCACCTAATCCGACTTATCCCCCAAGAGGCGTCGTACTACGACGAAGAAGACTGGCACAAACAGCACACCAAGCACGGTCGCACCTAACATACCACCCATGACACCGGTACCGATGGCGTGCCGACTGTTGGCACCCGCACCAGTGGAAATGGCCAGCGGCAGCACACCGAGCATGAAGGCGATTGAAGTCATCAGAATCGGCCGAAAGCGCAAGCGGCAGGCTTCCAAAGTCGATTCGATCAGGCCACGACCAGATTGATGCATGGCGTTGGCAAACTCGATGATCAGAATGGCATTCTTGGCCGACAAGCCGATGACTGCAATCAGCCCGACCTTGAAATAGACGTCGTTTTCCAGACC
>JACSSB010000139.1 GCA_014879435.1 Phycisphaerales bacterium | reverse complement strand
TGACCTTGGCTCAGCACGAGCAGTTGATCGCTGACGAAGGGGTACAACTGGTTTATCTGCCAGGTTGTTCAGTGAAAAAAGGAGATCCAGGTCGCGACGATTTCCTGAAGAAGATGGAACAGTATTACTTCAATCTCGACGGCTTGCAGAAATTGGAAAAGAAGACCGAACGCACGGTCGGCATCATGCATTCATTGCCGCGCAATGATGGTGAATTCGACTTCGCCATCGATGAGAGCGCACACGAGCTGTACTTCAAGCAGATCGGCTTCTCTGTGCCGCTGCGTATGTCCTTGTTGTTGAATATTATCGGGCTCTAAGTCAACGGCACACGGGCAGAAGCTGATGGAATCGAAGCCGAGGATTTGGGTATTGGGAGCCGGTGGGACCATCGCCGGCACCGGTCGATCCGCCACGCACGCCGCTTATCAATCGGGTCAATTGGCAGCTGACGAGTTGCTGACAGCAGTCGATGGCTTGGAACACGTGGCAGAACTGCAAGCCGAGACGCTATTTTCCAAAGGTTCGGAAGATCTCGGACCCAGCGACTGGCGAGCACTAGCGCTTCGAATTGATGCACTGACAGCGCGACCGGACGTAGACGGGGTGGTGGTTACTCATGGTACCGACACCCTGGAAGAAGCGGCCTTTTTTCTGGATCTGGTGCATCAAAACCCAAAACCAGTGGTGCTGACCGCCGCGATGCGGCCAGCTACTGCCCTCAGCGCCGATGGCCCGGCCAATCTGTATCAGGCCGTATTGGCGTGCGCATCGCCGCGACTGCGCGGCGGTGGCGTGCTGGTCACGCTAAACGGCCTAGTTCTACCGGGATGGCAAACCATCAAGACCGATTCGGTGGCCGTGGAAACCTTTCGTGCTTATCCCGGCGGGCCACTGGCACGCATCGTGGGTAACCGATTACAGGTATTTGCAAAGCCTGTGCGGGCACCGCTAGCCGGAACCTTTCATTCCCTGCTCAATCACGCTTCACCTTTGCCGACGGTGGGTATCGTACCGGTTTACGGTGGCTGCAATGAAAAACCGCTGGCTCTATGGCAACACAGCCATGGCGGCGGGATGGTCATCGCCAGCTTCGGTGCTGGCACTCTGCCAGAACCGATGGCAGCACTGGCGCGTGACATGGCCGCTGCTGGATGCGTAATCGTGATCTCATCACGGGTGCGCGACGCACTGGTTGTGCCTGAAACCATGACGTTGCAAGGCGTCACTGGCGTGATCGCCGCAGGTTATCTCAATCCCCAGAAATCTGCCTTACTACTTAGTTTGGCGCTGGCCGCCGGATTAAAGGGTGAGGCGATAGCTGCATTATTTGAAAAATTTTCCTGCATACCGCTGTAAATTTGAGGAGATGCTGACATGGCTCAACCGTTGGAAATACCCCAACGCCTGATCATTGCTGTTGGCGGAAACGCACTCCAGGCGGCTGGTACCCAAGGTACACCAAGCGAACAGATCGATGTGGCCGCTGCCACTGCGCGGGCGCTATTGCCGATACTCCAGCTCGACAATGAGCTGATATTCACGCACGGTAACGGCCCGGCAGTTGGCAAGCTGCTGTTGCGCAACGCGTTTGCACGTGATCGCGTGATTCCTATGTCGCTGGATATCCTGGTGGCCGACACTCAGGGTGCGACGGCTTATATTCTGGCGCAAGCCTTTGAAAATGCGTTGCGGGAAGTAGGAAATCCGCGCCATGTCGCCGGTTTGATGGCACAGGTCGAAGTCGATCCCGCCGATCCTGGCTTCCAAAATCCGACCAAACCCATCGGCTACTTTTTCAGCAAAGACGACGCCAAGGCGCTGATGGCTGAAGTCGGCTGGAAGATGAAAGAAGACGCCGGACGTGGTTGGCGCGTGGTGGTCGCCTCACCGCAGCCGAAGCACGTTTGCGATATTTCTCTGGTCGATACGCTGATCAAGCAAGGCTCCATCGTTATCACCGGCGGCGGTGGCGGCATTCCAGTGGTACGCGATGCGCAAGGGCGTCGGCACGGTGTCGAAGCTGTGATCGATAAAGATCTCACCACAGCACTGATCGCCAAAATCCTCAAGATCGATACCATGATGATTTTGACGGCTGTTTCGCGGGTGGCGGTGAACTTCGGCAAACCCAATCAGCGTGAGCTGGATTGGATCAGCGTGTCAGAAATGCGTCAGCATCTGGCGGATGGGCAGTTTCCCGCAGGAAGCATGGGTCCGAAGGTTGAAGCCGCTATTCAATTTATCGAAGGCGGTGGTAAGCGTGCCATCATTGCTAGTTTGGAAGAAGCCTTGCCAGCACTGCGGGGCGAAACCGGGACGCATATCATCACGGATAATGCGATGTAATCACATCGTAGAAGATCTTGGATTGTCACTCCCGCGTAGGCGGGAGTCCAGAAGCGACAAGTAAGCCTTCCTGGATTCCCGCTTTTGCGGGAATGACTTTCTTCAAGTTATTGGTTGCCGACGTGGATCGTCACTCCCGCGTAGGCGGGAGTCCAGGAACGGTAGTGCATAGATAGGTCTTCCTGGATTCCTGCTTTCGTGGGAATGACTTCAAGTTACTGATTTGTCTTTCCCGCGAATGGTTATTAGCTATTCGCGGGTTTTTAATAGCGGCCCCCCTTTTTTAAAGGGGGAGGGTGTAGTAGGTCAGGCCGCTTTGCTGCAAAGCCATCTATACAGAATCGCTGCAAAGCCCGCGCTTATAAACCAGTTGAATGGTCCCAGCACATGTTCAAGCTGCGGTGTTAGGCTGATGATTGCCGAAAGAATGACTGTGGGAATCAGTGCTTGTACCGCCGTCGGATTCCAGCCATTCCGGTAGTAATACGTGCCAGTGGGCGAATCACTGTACAGCTCATCTCGTATCACTTGCTGCTTTTTGATCCAATAATAATCAGCCATCATGATGCCGTAGAGCGGACCAAGGAAACCTCCGACCATACCAACAAAATAGCTGATCGCCGCTGGCGAGTTATAGAAATGCCAGGGGACGGTGAACAATACGACGCCACCTGCGATCAAACCGCCAGTACGAAAACTGATGTGCTTGGGCGCAACATTGGCCAGATCAAATGCCGGTGAAACGAAGTTGGCCACGATATTGATGCCGATGGTAGCGATGATGAAAGTCAGCGAGCCGAGAATCACGGCGGTCAAGCTGTCGATCTTTCCTACCACTTCAATCGGGTCCATGATCGCTTGGCCAAAGACTGCTACCGTTCCCGAAGTGACAACTACGGTTACGATTGAGAACAGCATCCAGTTGATCGGCAAACCCAGGACATTACCTCGACTCATATCCTTATCGGTGGGGGTATAGCGTGAGAAATCACCGAAATTTAGCAGCAGGGCTGCGAAATAACCGACCACCAAAGCGGCGACCTTGACCATTTCGAAAGCCACATCACTGCCACTCAATTTTTTATCGGTCAAGCTCATGCCGATATTGTCCATGCCTGCCTTGGCAATAATCCAAATCGCTAGCAAGAACATGACCACGTATACCGCTGGACCAGCGAAGTCGATAAAGCGGCGAATCGCTTCCATGCCGTGATAAAACAGGGCAATCTGCATGGCCCACATGGCGATGTAGCACGCCCATCCAAGCGCGGATAAACCTACGAAGCCAGTAGCATTATCGGCAAAAGCTTGCAGACCAGGGAATAGCTTGAGCAGCAGGATTTGCAGCGACAGCGAGGCGAGATAGGTTTGTACACCGTACCAAACGATGGCAATCAGCGCACGCACCAAAGCCGGAAGATTAGCCCCGAACACGCCAAAGGAAATGCGGGCGACGACTGGAAATGGTACACCCAAGCGCTGACTTGGTTTACCGACCAGCGTAATGAAAAAATAGACCAACATGATCCCAACCAGCATCGCCAACAACACTTGCGAGCCAGTCAGCCCCGTTGCGAACAGGCCAGCGGCAAATACGTAGCCACCAACGCTGTGCACATCTGACATCCACATCGCAAACAGATTGTAGGCTTTCCAACTGCGCTTAGGCGCGGGAGCTGGTGCGAGGTCCTCGTTAGTCAGACGTGGGCTATAGCCTGGTCTGACTCCCCCTTCATAGCTTGACGACTCTGTAACGCTCATTACTTATGGACTCCTTTATTATTTTGCTTAGCGAGGCAAAAATCGTAAAAGCTATGGCGTTAACGCGTGCGTGGGTGCTTCTCGATCCAATGGCGGGCGATATCCACACGCCGACTCACCCAGACCCGATCATGCTTTTCGATATGATCAAGGAAGCGCTGGAGCGCCAAGAACCGACCGGG
>JACSSB010000095.1 GCA_014879435.1 Phycisphaerales bacterium | reverse complement strand
GCCAGCCCGCTGGTGACGGCCAAGCCAGCTCCGGCCAAGTAGGCGGCGAAGTGATGAGCGGTATCTCGGCCAAGCGGGGTCGGATTACGAGTACCAACAATGGCCAATTGCGGGGCTCGCAGACTTTCAAGATTTCCATGAACGAACAACAGCGGTGGTGGATAAGTGATTTGCCGCAACAATAGCGGATAACGGGGGTCATTCAGTTGCAGCAGGTGGTTGCCGGGACGTTCCAACCAAGCCAAATCCTGCTCCACGCGTCGCCAGTCGGGTTGGCGCAAGGCATCGAGCGAGGCAGCAGGCAGATCCAGTTGCTGCAACTCGGTACGGTCAGCGGCAAAGACCGCTGCTGCCGTATCGAAATGCGCCAACAACCGGGCAAAACGAACCGACCCAATGCCTGGTGTCCGCAGTAGTGCTAACAGCCAAGCCGGGTCGGTGGTGGGAGGTGTGGTGCTATGGTTCAGGGGGTAGTCACCCGGTCTTGCAGGCGAATGGCACGCTCGGCCTGCATCACCAGTCCGTAACTGACCAAGTCATAGGTCTTGTAGATCATCAACAAACCAGCACGCTCACCGGGTAGTTTGACCGCATCGCCAGAGACTGGATCATTGACGGTTCGACCCTTACTGTAAATGGCGAGCACATGACCGGGTTCGATGCCTTCCTGAAGACCTAGATTGACGATAACACTGCTGTACTGAGTAATCTGGGTCACATCTGTATCGAGCTTGGCGATGATGACCCCTTCGGTGTCCATCGGTACCGGATGTGGGTCGAAGCTGTACAGCTCGCGCTCGGAGGTGATCGGCAGTAGCCGGTCGCCAGCGCGGACCGGCGCGATAGTGTGAGTTAGCATGAACGTGGCTGGATCGCCTTCCCGCTCCAGGGTCGTTTCGCCCAGATAAAGACCGGCCGTACCGAGATAACGTTCGGAACCCGGCTCGTGCAGTTCTTCATTAGGACGGAACACTTGATAGCGCGGCTGGTCGAAAGGAGCACCTCGGGCATATACCCGATCACGGTCGGTGTAAAGGACTTGATCGTCATCATCGGCCACGATGTAAGGTGCTTCCTTCCACTCTGCGTCGCTTAGAATCGCGGCGCGGGTCAGGAACGATTCGACGGCATCACGCGGTACGGGTGGGATCGGTTGACTTAGATCCTCGCTCCGGATGGTGGGAGACAGCTTGATCAGCGGGATCTCATCGCGTTCGGCGACTTCCAGCTGAGGCTGGCCGTCGGCGTTGTGGCTGAACTGAAGCACATCACCGGGGTAAATCCGGTTGGGGTTGCGAAGCTGCGAATTCTGCCGCCAAATCTTTCGCCACTGCCAGGGATTCTGCAGAAACCGTCCAGCGATGCTCCACAGTGTATCCCCTGGGACCACAGTGTAGGTTTGGGGGTGATCCGGGCGTAGTGCGACCGGTTCCGCCACTCCGCCGGTGTTATCCACCATAGGGGCACTTGTCGTCGCGGCTGCTCCAGAAACCAATGGAGGCTCAGCAGCGTTGGGGCTGGACTCAGGCTGGGAAGGAATTTGGGCGCACGCCCCAAGTAGAACCGCCGCCGCCAGCGACAGGGTGGTCCTGGTTTGCCTTGAGGAGCGCGCGACGTTTGAGGAACGTGACATATTCATGGTCCTTGCTCATCCTCCGAAGGAACGGGTGGAAGTGTAGCGTTTCACTTCCGGCGCGCAAAGTATAGCCCCCATGCCAACGTTTCTCGTATGATTTCTGCATGGAAACGACAGTTGATCGATTGAACGAGGCGTTCGCGGAGCTGCCATGGCACAATTAACTATATTGCATTACCCCGATTCTCGACTACGCAAACCGGCGCTACCGGTAGAAACCGTTGACGACGACGTGCGTGCGCTGGTGGTCGACATGCTGGAAACCATGTACGCGGCACCGGGCATCGGCTTGGCTGCGACGCAAGTCAATGTTCGAAAGCGTGTCGTGGTAATGGACATTTCCGAGGAAAAAAATCAGCCTTTGGTCTTCATCAATCCGACCTTGTTGGAGCGGGATGGTGAAAGCGAGATGGATGAAGGCTGTTTGTCGATTCCGGGTTTTTATGAAGTCGTCCGCCGCGCTGAACGGGTCCGGGTCAGCGCACTGGATCGTGACGGTGAACCGTTCGAGTTGGACGCCAGCGGTTTGCTAGCCGTTTGCATTCAGCACGAAATCGATCACTTGGACGGCAAACTGTTCGTGGATTATCTGTCGGCACTAAAGCGCGACCGTATCCGTAAGAAGCTGGAAAAACAAACTCGTTTGGAATCACGCGCACCTTGATCATGGTTGTGTCCTCCTTCCTCCTCGTCTCGCCAAACGGCACCGCTCGCTTCCAGAAGATGGATGCCAGCGGCGGTTCCCCCGTCGCATGACTGCCGCCGCGTTGCGTCTGGTCTTCGCCGGTACTCCCGATTTTGCGGTGCCTGCCCTGCGTGCCCTACTCGATATCGGTTGTGCCCCTGTCGCCGTTTACACCCAACCGGATCGCCCAGCCGGGCGTGGCCGCCAACTGCGTGCCAGTCCGGTCAAACTTTGCGCGCAGGCCGCTGGCATTCCGGTTCGCCAACCGGTCAGCTTGCGCAATGCCGCCGTCTGCGACGAATTGGCAGCCGACAGCCCGGATCTGTTGATCGTGGCAGCCTATGGCCTGATCTTGCCTCCGGCGGTGTTGGCGATCCCACGATTGGGATGTGTCAACATCCATGCTTCACTGCTGCCGCGCTGGCGCGGCGCGGCGCCGATCCAGCGTGCATTGTTGGCCGGTGACGACGAAAGTGGTGTTTGTCTGATGCGCATGGAAGCTGGACTGGATACCGGACCAGTACTGACTCGAACCGCCTGCTCGATCCCTCGCGGGATGACCGGTGGAGAGTTGCACGACCAGCTGGCTATGCTGGGTGCCGAAGCGCTGCGGGGGGCATTGCCGGATTTACTGGCAGGTCGGCTGCATGCTGAGCCTCAGAACGATGCTCTGGCCACTTATGCGCCCAAGTTGGATAAGGCGGAGATCGAGCTGGATTGGACCCAATCGGCGCTCGAACTGGAACGACGGATATTAGCGTTCAACCCCCATCCGATTGCCCGGACTTGGCTGGCTGAGCAGCCGCTGCGGATCTGGCGGGCGGTGGCCGAAACCGAGGCGGCCACCGCCGTACCAGGCACGGTTTTGCGCGAAGAATCGGCGGGTATCGTGGTCGCGACCGGCGCTGGTGTGCTGCGATTGACCGAAGTGCAACTTCCTGGCGGCCGTCCATTGCCCGCTGCGGCATTTCTGAACGCCCACCGGCTGGCTGGCCAGCGCTTGGGCACGACGTGAACGTTCGCGCCGTCGCGGCTCGGGCGTTAGGTCGGGTGCTGAGTGAAGGACAATCTCTGGCTACGGTATTGCCGCCAGCGTTGGAGTGCGTTACTCCAGATCAACGGGGTTTGTTGCAGGAATTATGTTATGGCGCCTGTCGTTGGCAGCCATGCTTGCAATTTTTGCTGGATCGATTGCTAATCCGGCCACTAGCACCGAGCGAAGTGGTAGTGCGGTGCCTGTTGCTGATCGGCCTTTATCAGTTGTGGTACTTGCGCATTCCCGAGCACGCGGCAGTGGCCGAGACGGTCACCGCCACGCGCCTCTTACGCAAACCTTGGGCGGTGGGCTTAGTCAACGGCGTGTTGCGGACCGCTTTGCGTCGGCGCACGGAATTGACTGCGCTGCTTGAAAGTGACGCGGAAGCCCATACCGCGCATCCGCGTTGGTTGTTGCAGCGATTGCAACGAGATTGGCCAGACGATTGGTCGGCTATCGTCGCTGCTGACAATGTTCGCCCCCCCTTTAGCTTACGCATCAATCTCCTCCGACTGGATCGGGAAGCGTATCGGCAACATTTGACAGCGGTGGGGCATCCTGCCGATCTGGCGGGGGTTGACACTGCACTCACTCTGGCCACTCCCGTCGATCCGGCGAGGCTACCGAGTTTTAGCGAAGGTTGGGTATCGGTTCAGGATGCGGGAGCGCAGCGGGCGGCACCATTGCTAGAGGTCCAAGCGGGGCAGCGGGTACTGGATGCCTGTGCCGCCCCAGGTGGCAAGACCGGGCACCTGCTGGAATGTGCGCCAAATCTTGATCTGACCGCGTTGGATTGTGACCCAGATCGCTTGGAACGGGTGCGCGAGACCTTGGCGCGGCTGCGGCAGCATGCGCAATTGGTTCTGGGCGATGCCCGACAACCGTCGGACTGGTGGGATGGCATCCCTTATGATCGGATTTTGGTGGATGCACCCTGTTCGGC
>JACSSB010000096.1 GCA_014879435.1 Phycisphaerales bacterium | reverse complement strand
CCGTCCTTGCGGACGGCCCGCTATCCCTCTCCGGCCTAAAGGCCAGAGTCTCTCGCGGAATATCGATGATACATCTCCTGTAATTACCCACTTCTCGGGTCGGAGCATGATACACGAATATGCGAATGTACAAATCTAGGTTTTTAGGGTAATCACTTTGATAGCCAATATTCATCGTATATCAGTGAATCAATATCGATACGAGAGAGCCATCCCGCCTTTTCCAATTCTGGTTTATCATGAAAAAAAGAGACATAACCAATACAAAGATAAGCGATTGGGACTATATGCTCAGGTATTTTTAAGATATCTCGTAATACTTCATTATGAATAATACTGACCCACCCCACGCCAAGATTTTCTGCTCTAGCCGCAATCCATAAATTTTGCACCGCACATACAGAACTATAGAGATCCATCTCTTGAATAGCAGTACGGCCAATGACCGTAGGGCCATTTCGGGTTCGATCACAGGTTACACAAATACCAATAGGAGCCTCCATAATACCTTCAAGTTTTAATGACTTATATTGTTTTCTTTTTTCTTCATCAAACATCATCGTCGCTTCAGCATGTGCTTTGGCAAATGCGTGCTTTATTTCTTTCTTTGTCTCGGCTTTTTTGACGACGATAAAATTCCATGGCTGCATAAAACCGACGCTAGGCGCATGATGTGCTGCTGTTAGTATGCGCTTGATGACATCATCTGGCACTGGATCTGGCTTAAACTCACCCCGCACATCCCTACGAGAGAAGATCGTTTTATAAACAGCATCGCGTTCATCTTTCGTAATATTCATATTATTATTTTCCATTGACTTAGCCAGTATTTAGTTTTTCGCTGTCTCATATCCTGCGCGACCTAGAAGCCGACTGATCGTATCGACAGCGAAGGCTAGATTCAGGATTCGACTTCGGTCAGCCGCACGCTAGGTTTAATCGCGATTCCACCTCGGGGCCAGAATGATCCCTGCACCTCCAACCATTTTGGTTGCAGGAACTGAAATAGATCCCGAGCGATGCAATTGACGCTATCTTCACTGAACTCGCCTTTATTGCGAAAGCTGAACAGATACAGTTTCAATGACTTCGATTCGACTAAAAACTCGCGGGGACAGTAGCGAATACTGATATGTGCGAAATCAGGCTGCTTGGTCATTGGACACAGACAGGTAAATTCGGGACAGTCGAGTTCCACCGTGTAATCCTGCTGGGGATAACGATTACGAAAGCGCTCTAGCAGATCCGGGCTGTAGCTTTGCGGATATTCGGTCTTGGATTGACCCAGCAGGGTCAGATTTTCCACATCGGACATGGTTTTTTTCCAGCAATGAGGGGATAGGTGACGAACCTAAGTGGGGCGACCCCCCGGTTCGCGGAACAGCATAGCGCAATCCCCAAAAAAATGGGGCGGCCCAAAGACCGCCCCACCGTCAGATATAAATCTCGACAGGATTAACCGAGATCTTTAATTCCTTGGATCAAGGCTGCCGCCACCTTCTGCGCGTCGCCGTACACCATCCGGGTGTTGTCGGCGAAGAACAGCGCGTTTTCGATCCCAGCGAAGCCGACGCCCTTGCCGCGTTTGATGACCTGCACGTTCTTGGCATGATCGACGTTCAGGATCGGCATGCCGTAGATCGGGCTGGCTTTATCAGTGCGCGCCGCCGGGTTGACCACGTCATTGGCACCGATTACCAGTGCCACGTCGGCGGTCGAGAACTCCTCGTTGATCTCCTCCATGTCGAAGATCAGATCGTAGGGCACGCCTGCTTCGGCCAACAGCACGTTCATGTGGCCGGGCATACGACCAGCGACCGGGTGGATAGCGAATTTGACTTCGGTACCCCGCTCGATCAGCAGCTTGCTCATCTCCCAGATCTTGTGCTGTGCCTGCGCCACCGCCATGCCGTAACCCGGTACGATGATGACCTTGGCGGCGTAAGCCATCTGGATCGCCGCATCCGACGGCTCCATCGGCTTGAGACTACCGGTGACGGCCTGCGCCTCGCCGCTGCCCAACGCCGCCCAGTTGCTAAACAGCACGTTGGAGACCGAGCGGTTCATCGCCTTGGCCATCATCAGGGTCAACAAAGTACCAGAGGAGCCGACGATGATACCGGCGATGATCATCGCCGAGTTGCCCAGCACGAAACCTTCCAGCGCCACCGCCAGACCAGTGAAGGCGTTAAACAGCGAGATGACCACCGGCATGTCGGCACCACCGATGGGCAGCGCCATCATCGCACCGAAGGCCAAAGCCAGCAGGAAGAACACGGAGATCAGCACACCGCTGGTGCTGTGACTCAAGGCGATGATCAGGCCCAAGACGACCGCCAGCGCGAAGATGGCCGCATTGACCTTTTGCTGGCCAGTAAAGCGGAACTTGGCGTCATCCTTGAAGAATTTCAGCTCTTGTAGCTTGCCGAAGGCGACCACCGAACCGGAGAAGGCCACCGCACCGATCAACGCGCCAGCGACTGCCAGCACTAAGGTGCTCACAGGCAACGCCTGCTGCCCATGGTCCTTCAACAACTCCACCGCCGCGATAGCCGCTGCCGCACCGCCGCCCATGCCGTTGTAAATGGCGATCATTTGCGGCATGGCGGTCATCGCCACTTTCTTGGCACCCCACCAAGCAATCCCACCGCCGATAGCGATGGCGGCAATCATCAGTGGATAGTTGCCGTGAATCTGCGGGTGGATGAAGGTGATCACCGTCGCCACCACCATGCCATAGCCGGCCCAGAGAATGCCGCTGCGCGCAGTGGTTGGATGCGACATCCGCTTTAAGCCGATGATGAACAGCACCGCCGCCACAAAATAGATGGTTTCAATCAAATAACCCATGGCTTACTTCTCCTGCCCCTTGCTGCTCTTGAACATTTCCAGCATGCGCTCGGTGACGAAGAAACCGCCCACCGCGTTGCCGGCGCCCATCAGCACGGCCACGAATCCCCAGAGCTGCTCGGTAGGGGTCTGAGCCTGACCCAGGGCCACCATCGCGCCGACCAGCACGATACCGTGGACGAAGTTGGTGCCGGACATCAGCGGGGTGTGCAGAATGACGGGCACCCGACTGATAATTTCATAACCGAGAAAACCCGCCAGCATCAGAATGTAGATGGGAGAGAAGAATTCGACGACTTGTTTCATGATTTCCATAACGCTTCTCCGATCTGATCGCTAGAGCAGCTTGCTGGTAGGTTCATGGACGACCTGCCCATCACGGGTCAAGGCGCTCTTGGCGATCACCTCGTCGTCCCAGTCCAAATTCAGCTCACCATCCTTGATCATCGGCGAGAGGAAATTGAACAGGTTCTTGGCGTACATCTCGCTGGCCGGGACCGGGAAATTACTGGGGATGTTGAGCGGGCCGTCAATCACCACGCCATTATGCTCGTAGGTCTCACCGGGGTGGGTCAGTTCGCAGTTGCCACCGGATTCCGCCGCCAGATCGACGATCACCGCACCACGCTTCATGTTCTCGACCATCGCCTGCGTCACGATCTTCGGTGCAGGCCGACCCGGAACAGCCGCCGTGCAGATCACCGCATTGGCCGCAGCGATATGCTTGGCCAGTACATCGGCTTGCTTCTGCCGCTCTTCCGCCGTCAGTTCGCGGGCATAACCGCCTTCAGCAGCGGCATTGACCCCCGTATCGATCATCTTGGCACCGAGCGATTCAATTTCCTGGCGAGCCGCTGGACGGATGTCGTAGGCCTCGACCATCGCACCGAGTCGGCGGCAAGTGGCAATCGCTTGTAAACCAGCCACACCGGCGCCAATGACGACGACCTTGGAGGGACGAATGGTACCAGCGGCGGTGGTCAACATCGGGAAGAATCCGCTCGCCAAGCTGGCAGCACGCAGCGCCACGTAGTAACCAGCCACGGCAGCCTGAGAAGACAGCACGTCCATCGACTGAGCACGAGAAATACGTGGGA
This sequence comes from Phycisphaerales bacterium, assembly GCA_014879435.1. Taxonomy (GTDB): domain Bacteria; phylum Pseudomonadota; class Gammaproteobacteria; order Competibacterales; family Competibacteraceae; genus Competibacter. The sequence goes on along the minus strand of JACSSB010000096.1, from coordinate 376 downwards.
TCAGTTCCATGGCAAAGCTGGTGATCTTCTTGTCGCGCAACCGCTTGACCACATCAAGGTTGCGATGCGGCATCAGCACAGCCAGCAAGGTCGAACCATCTTTGAGCAGCTCGACTTCTTCCAGAGTCGGTCCTTGCACCTTAAAAACCACGTCGGCTTCGGCATACAGCGCCTGAGCACCGTCCACCAAGCGACTGCTTTTACCGTAGATTTCGTCGGTAAAAAAGGCACTGTGACCTGCACCCTTTTCTACCAGAATTTCCGCACCGAGCTTGGAGAAGCGCTCGGCCATGGTCGGGTCCAGCGAGACCCGCTGTTCGCCCGAAATGGTTTCCTTCGGGACGGCCATACGAACAGGCATGATGTTGTCCTCCTG
>JACSSB010000097.1 GCA_014879435.1 Phycisphaerales bacterium | reverse complement strand
GCCGAAGGCGGCACGATTGCCTTGGTGCAGGAAGGGGACATGATCGAGATCGATATCCCCAAGCGCCGGATTCATTTGGCGGTGGATGATGGGGAACTGGCGCAGCGACGCACGACAATGCAGGCGCGGGGCGCGGCAGCTTGGAAACCGGCCAACCGCCAGCGCGCGGTATCTGCCGCATTGCGGGCTTATGCCGCCATGACCACTAGCGCCGCGCGCGGTGCGGTTCGGGATGTAGGTCAAATCGAGGATTGACCGCTTGCACTACCTGCTTTATGCCGTTAACGCAGCGCATCGTCGATTATTCGTATCTTCGATGCGCTGATTTCTGGTGCCGCTTTTCCCCGGTGCCGACTTTCGTTCCACACTTGGAAAAAGTCGGTACTGCTGTCCAAGAATCCAGGCCACCTTGCGCAGAACAATCTGGGTGAGGTGACTGGACGATTTTCCCCCCACATGTGCGATCACCCGGTGCGGATGATCGGATGATTTGAGAACTAGGAAGAACAGCCATGAGTCAGGATAAAGATCAGGACAGTCGGCATCTTAAATTAGTCAATCACCTGAAGCTGACTGAGGATTTATGGCAGAAGCTGTATTACGTCAAATGGAATATCAAATCGTTCGGGATGTTGGCACGTCTGGCGCAGGATATTGTGCAAGACGCGCGCGCCGTGGGGGGCGAACGTTTGATCAATCTGGCTGCACAATTGGAACACCATATCAAACTTTGTGTGGCCACTAACACGCCACCCCGCGAGGCGGAGCGACAGCGGCTGGTGGCGTTACTGGATGCCTTGCGTCATCAGCTAGAGATAGATAATTCCACGAGCGTGATGGAAGAAGCACGTACTCGGCCTCTATCGGCATCGCAACTGGAAATCTTGGTGATCACCCCGAACGAACAGCCGCATTTGCTGGCCAAGCTGGCAAGTTCCGCTTACCGAGCGCGAACGATCAACAAGCTGGTCGAAGCCGAACAGCGCTTACGGGAACGGGTACCCAGTGCCATCATACTGGATGTAGATTTTCCCGAGGGGCCGGACGCGGTGATCCAGTTGATCATGAAGCTGCGTAGCGAAATCCAGTTACAGGCACCGATCTTATTCTTGGCTGAACGCAACGACATCACTATGCGATTGGATGCGGCACGGGCGGGCGGTGTCGCGTATTTCAACAAACCTTACGACAGCGACGAAGTTATTGGCGTACTGCGGGAACAGCTGCTTCCCCAGACTGCGCAAGGCTATCATCGGGTTCTGATCGTCCACGACCAGCCCTTCGAAGCCTGGGAGATGGCGGGTATTCTTGAAGAGCGGGGCATTACCCCACACGTCGTGATTCAGCCATTACAGATTTTGCAGGAAATCCACCGTTTTCGGCCGGATTTACTGATCATCGATTTGGATAGCAAGGAAGTCAGCGGATCGGAACTGGCGCGAGTGATCGCTCAGCATCAGGAGTTCGATATTCTGCCAATGATTCTGTTGTGTAGTCCGGCGGATATGGCGCATTACCTGACGGAGTTGGATGTACCGGGTGCTAGCCTGCTGGCCAAGCCCGTACCGAATGATTATCTGCACTGGGAAGTCAAACAGCGTCTGCGTCGGGCACGAGCCACCCGGATCAAGATGAGTTCGTTGAGCGACAATGACCCGATCAGCGGTCTGTTCAATCGTCGGCGGTTCATGATCCTGCTGGAACGGGCGGTAGAAACGCTGGGGCTGCGCGTGCAGTCGCTGGCATTAGTGTTCATCCGGATGGATAGCCTGCAGTCGATTCACGATTCCGCCGGCGTGGTGACCGCCGATGCCGTGGTGACGCAAGTAGCCAACCGGTTGCGGCACTTGCTAAATCACGAACAGTTGGCGACGCGGTTTAGTGATAGCGCCTTCACCGTGTTGATTCCCAATCTACTGGGTGAATCGCTGCTCAATCTGGTTCGGCATATCCACAAAACCCTGGAAGCCGGATTTTACAAGGTGGGCGATCACGCGCTATTACTGCGGGCCAGCATCGGTGTGGCGACGGCTACCGGCCACGGTCAGGACTATCTGAGCCTGATCCAGCATGCCGATTCGGCCTGTAGTCTGGCGCGAGAAACTCAGGGAGAGCGCATCCAGGTGCAGCAGAGCACCGCCGTGGTCAAGCAAGACCAGGAGGAGTCGCTGCGATTGCAGATGCTGAGGCAGGCTGAGGAAATTATCGAGAACGAGCGGCTTTGGTTGTTGTTTCAACCTATCGCCAGCATACGCGGTGATGTCAACGAGCGCTACGAAGTACTGCTGCGTATGCGTGACGGCAAGGGACAGGAAGTCGTGCCAGGGAGCATATTCGGTGTGGTGAGCCACCACCAAGTAGGGCAAGCACTGGATCGTTGGATCATCGAGCGTGCGCTAGAAATGTTGCGACAACGACAACAAACGACCACCTTGTTCATCAAGGTTTTGCCGGTGACGCTGCAAGAGCGGACCTTCAGTAGCTGGTTGCGCACCCGGCTGGAACAGACCGGTGTCGAGGCCCAATGCCTAGTTTTTTCGGTGGCCGAGCCGACTGTCGAGGGTGGTTTGCGCGATATGTTCAATTTCCTGGGCGGGATCAAGTTGCTGGGTTGCGGATTTTGCCTAGATCGTTTCGGTCGAGGGTCGAATTCACTGGGTCTGCTCAAGAACCTGGGTGCCGACTACGTCAAGCTGGACATGTATTTCGTCAACAATCTGGCCAAGAGTGCCGAGAAACAGGGGCAACTGCGCGAGTTAGTGCAAGAACTGGAAGTACTGGGGGCGGCCATCATTGTGGGTGGAGTGGAAGACGTCAAGACCATGCCGATCCTGTGGTCACTGGGGATCGACCTGATTCAGGGTTTCTTCCTGCAACGCCCCCATCGCGAGATGAGCTACGATTTCTCCGGTTTGGAGTTCTGATCAGCCATCGCCCGCAATAAGGCGGCATAACCATCCCGATAGCTGGGATAGCGAAACTGGAATCCGCTGGCCCGTAGCCGGGTATTACGACAGCGTTTACTGGCGCGCTGGCGAAGTGCACGGTTGGGCCGATTCTCGGAGCCAGGTTTTAGTGCGGAATCGGTCGTTATCGGGGGTTCCGTGACTCCAAGCTGAGCCGCTAACCAACTGAGTATTTTATCCAGGGGGGCCGGATCATCGTCGATAGCCAGATACAGTGGTGCAGGGTCGGATAGAAACAGCAGGTGTTCCAATACGCCAGCACAATCATCGCGGTGGATGCGGTTGGTGAAGATCGGTGGTCCGGCAGGGCGGACGGCGATACCGTCGCGAACACTGTCGATCAGGCGGGTACGGCCAGGACCGTAGATTCCACCAAAGCGGACAACGACCGCTGGCCAACCGCTGTCCCACATCAATTGCTCGCCTGCACGGATACATCGACCCGAAAACTGCTCGGCGGTGGCAGGCGAGTCCTCATCCACCCACTCACCCTGATACTGGGCATAAACCGAGGTACTGGAGGTGAACAGCAGCCGTTGGAGCGATTGTCCGGCTTGGCGCAAGGCTCCCAGCAAGTTGCGAATCCCATCGACATAGGCGGCTTGATACCGCGCTTCGCTGAAACCAGTAGCGGCAGCGCTGTAGACCACATAATCCAGCGCCGGTGGTAATCCACTCAGAGTTGCCGGATCGTCGAGATCGGCAGCCACGGGCTGAAGCGCTGGCGGCAAATCTTCAGGATGGCGTTTCAAGCCCCAGACCCGATGTCCAGCGGCGTGCAAGCTTAGTCCTAACTTTACGCCGACATCGCCACAACCGGCGATTAGAATGCGTGCCATGTCGAAATCCTCGGATGCTGAAGGTGAATGATGGACCCCGCCGAATTTAGTTGGCGTGTGCTGGAATGGTTCGATGCGCACGGCCGCAAGCAATTACCCTGGAAAGAAGATCCTACGCCCTACCGAGTTTGGGTGTCGGAAATCATGCTGCAGCAAACGCAGGTAGCGACGGTGATTCCCTATTACCAGCGATTTATGGCACGTTTCCCCGATATTGAAACCTTGGCCGCCGCCGAGTCGGACGAGGTGCTGCGGCTCTGGGCCGGGCTGGGGTATTACGCCCGTGCTCGTCATCTGCATCAGGCGGCGCAAATCCTGTGCGATCGGTATGACGGAGCGTTGCCACTGGATAGCGAGATGCTGCAAGGGTTGCCGGGTATTGGCCGATCCACGGCGGGGGCTATTCTGGCGCTGGCTGCCGGGCAACGCCAGCCAATCCTGGACGGCAACGTCAAGCGCCTGTTGGCGCGATTTGCGGCCGTCGAGGGTTGGCCGGGCCAAGCGCGGGTTTTAGCGACGCTGTGGAAC
>JACSSB010000313.1 GCA_014879435.1 Phycisphaerales bacterium | reverse complement strand
GAGACCAATCAGCAACTGGCAGAACAACAGGCGGCATTACGCGACAGCGTAGAGGCCATGCGCGAGCTGTATGAGGTCATTTCCATCCCACGTCGCCATCCCAGTGAACAGATTCAGGCCATGCTAGCCATGGGTTGTCAGCGTTTCGGGCTGGCCATCGGGATTTTGTCCCATATCGAGGGCGAGCGTTACGAAATCATCCAAGCCTCCACCACGGATGGCGCCTTCGCTCAGGGAGACGTCTTCGTCCTCGGCGATACTTTCTGCCGCGATACCCTGCGCACTCGGGAACCACTGGGTTTTGAACAAGCTTCGACCGGTCGCCAACAGTGGCATCCCTGTTATCTGAAATTCAAGCTGGAAGCCTATCTCGGCACCCTGGTCCAAGTCGGTGATCAGGTCTATGGCACTCTGAACTTTTCCGATTTTCAGCCGCGACCGATCCCCTTCGCCCCGGTGGACCGCGAGTTGATCCAACTCATGGCCCGTTGGGTGGGTAGTGCTCTGGAACAAGAACGGATGGTTACAGCCGCACGGCGACAACAAGCGTTGCTGGCCCATGTCTCGCGCCTTAACACCTTGGGCGAAATGGCCTCCAGACTGGCGCACGAGATCAATCAACCGATCACTGCCATCTCTTTGTACGCCGAAAACGGTTTAAGTCACTTACGTAGCACCTCGATCGATTCAACCGTGCTACGGGAAACTTTAGAGAAAATCGCCGCACAAAGTACCCGGACCTACACCATTATTCAGCAAATTCGTCGCTTCGCACGCCAGGGCAAACCGCAGTATTTGAAGGTACGCATCAACACCCTGCTTGATGATATTGCTGACTTTTTAGACATGGAAGTCCGCCACCATCAGATTTATTTCCGTCAGGAAATCGCAACCGATCTGCCACCGGTACTGGCCGATCCCTTGCAAGTTCAGCAAGTCATTCTCAATCTGGTACGCAATGCGGTGGATGCTACCAGCACCATCGACGGGCCGCGCACCATCGTGCTTTCCGCCCATTCCGAACCGGGAAAGGTCGAACTGGAGATCCGCGATAATGGCTCTGGCCTGGACCCCAGTCTACTCAAACAATTACCGCATCCTTTTTTCACCACCAAACCGGATGGCCTGGGTCTGGGCTTGTCCATCAGCCAATCCATCGTCGAAGCACACGGTGGCCGACTGTGGGCCACACCTAACCAGGATGCTGGTGTTACCTTCCATTTCACCTTACCCGCCGTCCGCATCCATCGCCCTGAACAGGCGGAACTAGCGCTTATCCGATGAAAAAGGGGTTTCATTCTATTTCACCTTGTCAGCACAGACTCACAACCGATAGCCATCCGTATCCACATGAACCAAACCGCTCCCACCGTTTTTCTCATCGATGATGATCAAGCCGTGCGCGATGCGGTCGGCTTGCTGCTACGGTCGGCTAACTTGCCGGTAGAATTCTTCGCCAGCGCTGCCGATTTTCTGGCCTCCGGCTGCGTTCGACGACCGGGCTGTCTGCTGCTGGATGTGCGCATGCCCGGTATGAGCGGTCTGGAGATGCAAAAACAGTTGCGCGACCAAGGCTATCACCCACCGATCATCTTCATGACCGGTCACGGCGATGTGCCAATGGCAACCCGAGCGATGAAGGCTGGAGCTTTCGATTTCATCGAAAAACCGTTTCAGGGGCAAACGCTGCTGGCACGGGTACGCGAGGCGTTGGAACACGATACGCGCGCACGCCGCCGTCAGGCCCAACGCGATGAAGCGGCAACGCAGTTGATGCGATTGACACCGCGTGAACGCGAGGTCCTGGATCGGGTAGCGGCGGGTCAATACAACAAAGTGATTGCCACCGAACTTGGCATTAGCCTATCCACGGTGGAAATCCATCGTAAGCGCGTGATGGAGAAACTACAGGCCAACTCACTTTCCGATTTGATCCGGGTTCTGGCATTGCTAAACGACGATGCGGAGTAACCTACATTATCTCTTGTCGCATCCAGCCCGACTTTGATCCCAAGTGACCCCATGACCCTCGCCAACAGTGTACTGCTAACCGATCTGTATCAGATCACCATGCTCCAGACCTATCACGCCGAACACATGCAGGAAACGGCCGTGTTCGAATTATTCACCCGTCGACTCCCTCCCGAACGGGGATTCCTGCTCGCCGCCGGTTTGGAACAAGCACTGGATTACCTGGAAAATCTGCGATTCACTACGGAGGAATTGGATTGGCTAGCCAACTGCGGCCGTTTCAATCGACAATTCGTAGCCTCACTGAAAGATTTTCGCTTTAGTGGCACGGTGCACGCGCTACCGGAAGGGACCGCGTTCTTTGCCAACGAGCCACTGCTGCGGGTCACGGCTCCTCTACCCGAGGCGCAACTGGTAGAAAGTCGGCTCATCAATCTATTCCACTATCAAACTCTGATCGCATCGAAAGCCGCCCGCTGCGTGTTGGCCGCTCCCAACAAGCTCTTAGTAGATTTTGGTATGCGCCGTGCGCACGGTGCCGAAGCCGCTTTGCTGGCCGCTCGGGCGGCTTATCTGGCCGGTTTTGCAGGTAGTTCCACCGTATTGGCGGGCATGCGCTTTGGCATTCCGCTGTTTGGCACCATGGCTCATTCACTGATTCAGGCCCATGATCGCGAGGAAGAGGCTTTCGAGCATTTTGCCGCCGCGCAACCCGACAACGTGGTATTGCTGCTCGACACCTACGACACCGAAGCTGCTGCCAACAAGCTGGTGGCGATGCACCCGCGCCTGCGCGAACGCGGCATCCAGATCAAAGGGGTGCGTCTCGACAGCGGCGATCTGAGCGAACACGCCCGCCGGGTTCGACGCATTCTCGACGCGGGTGGTTTGACCCAAGTCACCATCATGGGTAGTGGCGATCTGGACGAATATCGCCTGCGCGAGCTGATGGCCACAGAGGTACCGATTGACGGTTTCGGCATCGGCACGCGACTGGATGCTTCCACCGATGCCCCGACGCTGGATCTGGTTTACAAGTTACAGGAATACGCCCAACAACCCCGCCGCAAACGCTCCGAAGGCAAGGCCACTTGGCCCGGTCGCAAGCAGATATATCGGCAATTCACAGCAGATGGCGGGTTGGCCGGTGATTGTCTGGGCTTGGAAAACACCCCTCGACCCGGTGAACCGCTTCTGGTCAAGGTGATGGAAAATGGCCATCGGCTGGCAGCGACGGAATCGCTGGCCACCCTCCGCGACCGGGTCCGTGCACAACTGGCGGCTTTACCTTCCGCCCTGCGTGCCGACCCGAATGGGACACCATACTCGGTCGAAATCGCTCCCGAATTACGCGAACTGGCAGCACGACTGGACCGGGAACTCAGCTGATCCTAGCCTTCTCGGTTCGAAACACCAATCCAGCGATTGCGACATGCTGCACGCTGGAGCGTTGTGGCTGAGCGACCCAGAGCAGTATCGAACCTTTACTCGCGCTCGAATACTTCCACTCGGGCTGGGGGCAGATTGCTCCAGACGATCTTGCTGGACCGCCGCCGGAAGCAGGGTAACAGGCGCGATTGGGTGCCGCGTAGATCGTAGGTGTATTGCACCAAAAAGCTACCGGGATCAAGCAGGGTCTCGAATTGATGGCTGATGGCCCGCGTCACGGCAGGCGGTAAAGAACGCAGTGGCAGGCTGGAAACAATGCCACAAACTCCTCGCGAACGGTCGTGGTCCAGCAGTTGCGTCAATTGCGCAGCATCGCCCTGCACGACGCGCAGTTGCGGGAACCGTTGGCGCAAATGGTTGGCCAGGGTCGGCGAACGCTCGATCACCACCAACTTCCAGGGTGGTACTCCCTTCTTAAGTAGGGCGGCAGTGACCGCACCGGTTCCCCCTCCCAGCTCCACGATCAGTCCATCCCGATCCAGCGGCACCCGTGAAGCCATGCAGCTCGCCAACGCAGGTGCACTGGGGCAAGCTGCTCCCATGGCGCGCGGGTTAGCCCAAACTTCCCTAGTGAACAACGCCAGCGAGGCGGCTCCAGGATTTTCCATCAATACCTTGACAATACGTTTCATATCCTACCTAGCTTCAAGATCCAGAGAACCGCTCATCGCTCGGCAAGTTGTGTGTTATGCGATGGCGACCGAAATGCCCATCCAGCAGACGAATACCGCCACGCTGACAACGGATGTGACAATTGGATGAAGATGCGCGGGCATTGTAATCGATATCCCACGCTTTCATCAGTTTTGCGCGAGAGACCCCACCGTTCAGGGCGGGGAGAGAAAGCGCACCGCGCAGCGCGCGGTCCGATAACCCGTCTCGCGACCTCCGTTTAGGTGGTGTGAATGGAATAGCCATAGCCA
>JACSSB010000098.1 GCA_014879435.1 Phycisphaerales bacterium | reverse complement strand
AGCAGGTATTCATCATCATTCTCGGGAGCCAATCGGTTGTCGATTCGCAGCTTGCGCGATTGGTTGATTTCATGCCACTCCCACAGGTGGCGTTCCCATTCTTCCGACATCTCCGACAGCACGTTCAGACGTGCACGGACATCCTCGCCCCGTTTGGTGTCATGGGTAGCACTCGCGTTCATGGCATGCGGCCAATGAGACATACGATGCTGGTTAAAGGCATGAAATTCGTCGAGATCGATGCCAAATAGTAGAGGACTCGCCCCTACTTCATTGAGCGACAGCAACCGGTTGTAGACGTAAAACACCGTATCTTCGACCCCTTTGGCCATCAGCGGTCCAGTGTATTGCTGCAAGCGCATAATGAAATGCAGCCACTGATCCTTGTCCTCGGCGGCCATGTGCTCGTCAAATTCCAACCGCAGGAAGCGCTCAATGAAATCCAACTCATTACGGAAATTTGGAATATTGATACGGGCTTGCGCGATCACCCGGCAAATGCATTCCTGGTCGGCCCGACTGGCACCGCTGCGATGAATGTAGGTACGGTATACCGGGAATAACACCAGGATCTCGATCAGTGCCACCTGGAGCCCGTACAAGGTGAAATCGCTAGCGTAACGGTAATGTTCGGAGATGCGCTTGAGCAGATGCGCCAGATTGTCAATATCACCCGCCATATGCTTATCTACGATCATCCGCTTGTTGCGGTCGATCAGCTCTTCGCAGGAGGTGGTATTACCGATAAACGCGTGATAAATCCGGGTGAACTCCGCTTCAGCCGTCGGTTGACACAACAGGCTGTTGACCGCACCGAGGAAGTCGTAACCGCTGGTGCCCTGACACGGCCAGTTCACCGGCAATTCCTCACCATGCTCCAGAATCTTTTCTACCACTAGGTACACATAAGGCGCCTGCTCGCGCAGACGATGCAGATATTGCGCGGGATCATAGAGACCATCGATATGGTCGATGCGCAAGCCGTCGATCTTCCCCTCGGCCACTAGCTTCAGGATGAATTCATGGGTGAACTCGAAAACCCGAACATCCTCGATGCGCAACGAAATCAGGTCATTGATGGTGAAAAAGCGCCGATAATTGAGTTCTTCATTACCGACCTTCCAATAGGACAGCCGGAAGAATTGCTCATCAAGCAAACTATCTAGCAAATCGAAACTTTCCGGTTTCCCCACCTCACCATTGAAGATTTTAATATTCTCTTCAATAAACTCATGCACTTCTGGACTGCCATTCCACAGTTCCCACAACATTTGTTTAATGAAGGAAATTTGATCGTAGCGCTCTCGCCCTTCTTTGCCGGAAGGAATGTATTTGAGCAGGTAGAGCATCCCAAAAAACTTGACGAAGTGCGGGTGACTACGCTCCAGCCGGGCACGTAAGCGCCCCAGATCGTAGGTCAGCACCCGATAATAGGATTCGATACGGATCGGAAAGCGAAAATCGTAATAGTGAACCGCAAATCCATGTTCGCTGTAGCGCAACTGTAATTCGCCATCTTCCAGGCAGTTACCATAGAATTTACCTAGGAATGGAGCCAGTACCCGATCACGAATCCCTTCATAAAGATGATTCCAGTTGATGTCGAAAAATTCGCGATAGGGTGAATCCGGGCCATTTTCCAGAACATCGACCAGCATCAAATTCTGGCTATCATAGGCCATGTGATTGGGCACGATGTCCTGCACCCAACCGATATGGTGCTGCTTCAGGATTTGACCTAGTGTCTCAAACTGCTCCATCCCACCCAATTCGGGATTGATGCTGTGTGCATCCACCACATCGTAGCCGTGCTGACTACCACGACGTGCGGTGAGGATCGGCGAGGCATAAATATCGGAAACCCCCAGATCGGCTAGATAGGGAGCGATGGCGGCGGCCGTGTCGAAGTTAAAATCTGAGGTAAATTGCAGACGATAGGTCGCGACGGGAATACGCATCATGAAAGGTCCTGTCGTTGGAGCATTCAGGCGAGAACATCAGCGGTGTAAGCCACGACGGCGTAAGGCGCGAGGCTCAATGTGTGCGAGGCGCCATCTGCGAGGTGCTGCGGCAGGGAGGAACCATCCCCACCCCAGGTTGGGTCGCTGGTGTCCAACACCTTGTGCCACGAACCGGTCCCCGGTTCGACGGTTACGGTGGCTGGATCGGGGGCGAAATTCATCCAAATGGCAATCCGACTCTGGTCGCACCAGCGCCGTAGTTCCAGCACCGTCGGCGCGATCACGGTCGCGGCCAGACTGGCACTATCCAAACGGGCCAGCGCTGGCAATTCCCGCCGTAGTCGCAACAATTCCCGGTAGAACGCACGCAATTGCGCATGCCGATCCGTTTTACGCAGATCCCACTGTAGTTTCGAATCCTGGAAAGTCTGCTCAGACTGCGGATCAGGGGCTTGGCCTTGGCTATGGAATGCGGCGAATTCTTTTTTGCGGCCCTCGCGCACGCCTTCGATCAATGCTGGATCACTGTGGCTGATAAAGTAGAGGAATGGCCGTGGTTCACCATACTCCTCGCCCATAAATAGCAGTGGCAGATAGGGTGACAGTAGCACCGCGGCCGCCGCTAGCTTCAGCGCTGGAAATGGCAACAGGCCCGATAGCCTCTCGCCCAATGCCCGATTACCCACCTGATCATGATTCTGGCTGCATACCACGAAGCGCCAAGCCGGGCAGTCGCCGGAATCGGTGCCGTGAAAACGCTGACGGTGCGGAGAATAATCCCAGGCGTAGACGAAGGGCCGACGATAGGCTTGCGCCAATTGTTCCAGAGTGCCGAAATCCTCGTAATAACCGTGGCGCTCACCGCTGAGCACCGTGTGCAGCGCATGATGAAAATCGTCGCTCCATTGCGCATCCAAGCCATAACCGCCAACGGCGGAGCGACGAACCAAACGTGGGTCGTTCAGATCGCTTTCGGCGATGAGAAAGCAGGGCCGACCCACGCGCCGTCCACAATCGGCAGTGGCTTCCGCCAATTCCGCCAGAATATGACGGGCGCCAAAATCGTAGATGGCATGCACCGCGTCCAGGCGCAGCGCGTCACAATGACAGGTCTCTAACCAATACAGTGCATTACCGACCACGTATTCGCGCACACCGGGGCTGTATGGACCGTCGTAATTCACGGCATCACCCCAAGGAGTACGGTATTGGTTGGTAAAATAGGTACCCAACCCCCACAGGTAATTACCTTCTGGCCCCAAGTGGTTGTACACCACGTCCATGATCACCGCTAATCCCTCGCGATGGCAGGCGTCCACCAACCGCTTCAAACCCTCGACGCCACCGTAGGAATCCTGAGCGGCGTAAGGATAGACACCGTCATAACCCCAGTTGCGATCACCGGGGCACTGGGCGACGGGCAGCAACTCCAGGGCATTTACCCCCAGTTCCCGCAATTCCGATAGCCGGGGGATGATGGCGTCGAAAGTACCTTCGGCAGTAAAGGTGCCGACATGCAGTTCGTACATGACCCACTGCAGCAAGGGCGGCGGTTGCCAACCCGCATCGGTCCAAGAAAAGGCGGGATCGACCACTCGTGAGGGGCCGTGCACTCCCTGCGGCTGACTGCGAGAGGCGGGATCAGGACGATCCGTTTCGCCATCCCAGCGGTAAAAGTAGAGTGCGCCGGGTTCAATTCCAGTGACTGTGGCGTGCCAGTAGCCCTGTGCATCGCGAGTCATGGGGATCAGGCGATCTTCAGGTGCGACCAGATGAACCTCCGCTTGTTTCAATAACGGTGCCCACAAGCTAAAAGCGCATCGATGGTCACCGCGATAAACAGCGCCTAATTGAGTTCGATTCATAAGTATCATGCCTCCGTGGCTAAGATCAGGTCACAAGATAGGACAGGCCAAACAGGGCCAGTGCCTGCGCTGTTTGGCGTTTATACGTTTATTTGGAATCTGCCACATGGGGTGCTGTTTGCAGAACGACCAAGGTCCGGCCCACCACCGGCACGATGGGTGCTTCAGCGCTGTAAACACGGCCACGCTCCAGAAAACGTGGCTGGGCGGTATCCATTACCGTGCGCCATTTTCTGTTCAGTAAACCCTCGGGCAAGCTAAATTCGATCGCCTCCCCATCCGCATTGAGCAGGAGTATGAAGCTATCATCGATGATCCGCTCGCCACGCCGATCCGGGGTGGCGATCTCCTCACCGTTCAGGAAAATACCGATTGCCCTGGCCAATCCATCGTGCCACTGCTCCTCGGTCATCTCGCCACCGTCCGGGTTGAACCACACAATGTCGTGAACCCCAGAACCGTGGATCGACCGTCCATGAAACCATTTGCGTCGCCGGAATACCGGATGTTCCTGGCGAAA
>JACSSB010000100.1 GCA_014879435.1 Phycisphaerales bacterium | reverse complement strand
AGGGGAGAGATAATTCCCTCGTCCTTAAGCGCTCTGCAAATCCCGTTCTGGAAGCGCGATATCGAGATATGCCAACCAGTAGCGGGATAGTTCATTCATGCATTCGATGCGTGCCGTCAGTCCGGCCAGATCGGTCTTGAGCCGCCCGATGTCAGGGAGTAGGGCGACCAGTTCGGCATCGCATTCACTAAGTTGTTTGCTGTAGCCGGATGCGATCACGGCGACTCGCGTTGTCAGCAACCGTACTCGTAAGTACAACAGATCGCTGGAGGCGCTGGAGTAGCGCTTATTGTCATGCGGCTCGTCGACGTTTAGTACCACGTCTTTCTTGCTCAGCAAATGGGTTTCTAGCTCCTCCACCCTGGATAGCATCATGTTCAAATAATTTTGGGTGGAAGCGCGATGGATCGATGGTTCCAGCGCCGAGACCTTTTCCTCCAGCCAGCGCCGCTGTTCTTGTACACGGACGCGTAAACGGTCGATCTCGCAATCCATCTCCACCAATTTCTGACTCAATTCCTGCACTTCCAGATCGATCTCATCGAGAAATTCGCGGAGTTGCTCAGACAAGGCCCGCTCCAGCGTCAGCGTAACGAAGCGCTCCCAAACGCTGTCGATCCACACCCGCAGCTTTTCCAAGCGCTGATGCAGATTGCTGGACAATTCGATGCTTTCTCGCACCCCACGTAGATGCGTGGTGCGATCTTGATCATTCCAAATTTTGGCAAGCCCATCTTCTTCCCTAAGGACATACGATAGGTTGGCGATCATGGTTTCATTGGTTTCAGGGGGGTGGGTCGTCTCCATAAGACGAATCTCCGTGATCAAGAAGTCTTTTTATTGCGGTGAATAATCCGCCTCGGTTTTGGTATTCAGTCGTAGCGATGGATGCGGAAGTGGTTGTCGTTTTCTCGGACAATATCGCCGACATGCAGGCGAAACGTACCGCTTTGCCGCTCGGCGAAGTATTGACGCAGGGTTTCGTGAACCACGGTGAAGGCGAGTTGCTCCCAAGGAATCTGTTCCTCGGAGAATAAATCGACCTCCAAACTTTCCTCGCCGGGACTGGCCACGCCATCCTTGAGTTGCCCCCGAAACATCAAATAGACCTGACTGACATGGAGCAAGGAGTATAGACCGTACAAGCTCAGGTTTTCGACCACGGCATTGGCTTCCTCCAGCGTCTCCCGTGCCGCTGCTGCCACCGCCGATTCACTGTTTTCCATAAAACCTGCCGGTAGGGTCCACAGGCCATAACGTGGTTCAATCGCGCGTCGGCACAGCAAGATCCGGTCGCCCCATTCGGGAATACAACCCGCGACGATTTTTGGATTTTGATAATGGATGGTTTCGCAACTATCACAGACATACCGGGGCAGGTGATCGCCTGCGGGAACGCGCAGGGTCACGGCGGCGCCGCATTGGCTACAAAATTTCATGATTAAGGAGATCCTTAGAATGAGCGGGTCTTGATTCTGGCAATAGACTATTTGACCATTTCTCGTATGAATACCAAATCGCTCAACTCTGAATCTGCCGAAAATTCCAGCTCCCCCGACGAACGCCAGCGGCGTTGGCGGCTGATGCTGGGTGGCGGTGCAGCCGATGGTGTGGGTTGCACACTAGCCACCGCTGATCTTGGCATGGACCGCTGCCTGGAACATCTCTATGACGCCGAACGCAGCGGTGACTTGAGCGGGTCTGCGCCCAAGGTCGCACGCTGGCTCGGTGATATCCGTCGTTATTTTCCCAATTCGGTAGTGCGGGTCTTGCAAAAAGACGCGCTGGATCGCCACGGTTTGCAGCGTTTGTTGCTGGAGCCGGAAATGCTGGCCGCAGTCGAGCCGGACGTGCATTTGGTTGCCACCCTGCTGGCGCTGCGGGGTGTGATGCCGAATAAGGTCCGTGATACTGCTCGGCAGGTAGTACACCAAGTGGTCACCGATCTGGAGCGCAAGCTAGCCAATCCATTGCGACAAGCGATCACCGGCAGTCTCAACCGCGCTGCCCGTAACCGCCGACCTCGCCACAACGAAATCGATTGGCATCGCACCATTCGCGCCAATCTGCGCCATTACCAACCCACTTATCGTACCGTCATCCCTGCTACCCGGATCGGTTTCGGTCGCCGCGCCGCTGCACTGCGCGACATCATTCTGTGCGTGGATCAGAGTGGCTCGATGGCGGCTTCGGTGGTCTATGCCGGAATCATGGCAGCGGTCATGGCTTCGATCCGTTCGGTGCATACTTCGCTGGTAGTGTTCGATACTGCGGTAGTGGATCTCAGCGAGCAGTTGGCCGATCCGGTCGAGGTCTTGTTCGCAACCCAACTGGGGGGTGGCACCGACATTGAACAGGCGCTCGGTTACTGTCAGGGTCAGGTGCGTACACCCAGTGAAACCATCTTGGTGTTGATCAGCGATCTCTATGAAGGCGGTGATCGCAAGCAACTGCTCAAGCGCGCCGCTAGTCTGATCGCCGCTGGCGTCAATCTGATCGTACTACTGGCCCTATCCGACCAAGGTGCACCGGCCTACGATCACAGTATCGCTGACGCTCTAGCTGGGATGGGTGCGCCCGCTTTTGCGTGTACCCCGGATCAATTTCCCGATCTGATGGCGGCGGCCATCGCCCGGCGCGATCTCGCGCAATGGGCGGCGGCACAGGGCATAGTTACGGCGGGTCGTGTTACTTGAATGTCCACACCCTTCTTTGCCAAAGGGGAGGCTGAGCGCGATTGCTTGAGGGGCCAATGGTTCAACGATGGCTTTTTTAGTTGGAATACGGCAATATGACCATGGTTTATGACCATGGGAGTTCTGCGATGCCAACACAAACTGTGATTGCCGCTGGTGATTTTAAAGCCCGGTGTTTGAAACTACTGGACGAAGTGGCTGAAACTCGTGAACCACTGATCATTACTAAACACGGCAAAACTGTGGCGAAACTGGTGCCCATGCCGCCTGAACAGGAATTATTTGGCGCGCTGGCCGGTAGCGTGCTGGCCGAGGGTGATCTCATCACACCATTGGATGAGAATTGGGATGCTGACCAGTGAATATGGTGCTATTGGATACGCATGTTCTGGTCTGGCTGTTATCCGGCAACCCGCGCTTGGGCATCCAGGCGCGGGCACTCATCCAGCAAGCGGCCAAAGATAATATCCTGCTTGTCTCCGCGATCACTCCTTGGGAAATTGCCATGTTAGTGAGCAAGGGACGGCTGGCATTGGAGCGAGATGTAGGCGAATGGATCGCTGCCGCTTTGGCACTGCCCGGTATCCAGTTGGTTCCCTTATCGCCGGAAATTACCGTTGCCAGCACTCGTCTGCCTGGAATGCTGCACGCAGACCCAGCTGACCGCATTTTGGCGGCTACGGTCCGGCATGTGAACGCTTTGCTAGTGACCGAGGATCAACGGTTGCTGGATTACGGTGCGGCGGGGTATCTGCGCGTTTTAAAAGCGACAGCTTGAAAGTATTTCGGAATTTTCGTCATATCTTCGCTTATAGCTAAAGTTGACTTTCGGCGATAAAGCCACAATACTGCCGCACCATTTTTTACTACTCGTTCGGAGGATAACCCCATGCTCAAAGTGAAATTTACCGCCTAAAGCCTTCCGAACGATTCGGAAGGCGTCGTTGTCTTCCGAGCTGCTTCCCCAATTCCGCAAACCCTGGATGACAACCACATCCGGGGTTTTTGCGTTGGGAAGCCGGATTTTTCAGTTTTATTGTTATGAGCAACACATTATGCCGATTCAACGGATCATTACTAAGGCCAAAGTACCGGTCAAAATTTACACGGATGATGTCGATCCACAGGCGATGAACCAGTTAATCAACATCGCCCAATTGCCATTTATCCATAGTCATGTCGCCGCCATGCCGGATGTGCATGTAGGTATCGGTGCCACTGTTGGGGCGGTGATTCCCACCAAAGGAGCCATCATTCCAGCGGCGGTCGGTGTCGATATCGGCTGTGGCATGAACGCGGTGCGCCTCAGCCTCAAGGCCAGCCAATTGCCGGATACCTTGAGATCGGTGCGTGGGGCGATTGAAGCGGTCATCCCGGTTGGTTTTGCCATGCACACCGATAAGCCTGGAGTTCCTGCTTCGACGATTCGCGCCCTGGATAGTGGATTGGATCGCATCGTTGGTAAGCATCCTGGCATTCTCAAGATGCAAAAACACGCCGAGCGGATCTGGGCACAACAGCTCGGTACGCTGGGCGGTGGCAACCACTTCATCGAACTATGCCTGGACGAAAACCAGGATGTGTGGGTGATGCTGCACTCCGGGAGCCGAGGGATCGGCAACATCATCGGCCGTTACTTCATCGCCTTGGCACGCAAGGACATGGGCAAGCATCTGAGCAACCTGCC
>JACSSB010000102.1 GCA_014879435.1 Phycisphaerales bacterium | reverse complement strand
GGCGAGGCGTCACCCGTCTATCTCAGCGCGGCGCAATCGTCTGCCAGCGCTGTTGCCATGCACCAACTGACTGTAGAGATGATCTTTGCCCGCTGCAAGTTCTCGTCGTGAACGATGGAGCAGCCTGACCGGAGGTGGCAAAAAAGGTGATTTGAGAAAACGGGGTTCATGGAAGCATACCCTCCTGGGTCCTAAGCCAAGGAGGCACAACCATGAACCCACATGCCGGATTGAAGTTGCCTGATGAGAAGCACAAGTTCGAAGCGGGAATAGGAGATCAGCCATCGTGCCAACGTCTACAAAACGCTCCATGACAGGGTTGGCGATTGTCCCCGCCAGGGGCGGATCAAAAGGCATTCCGCGCAAGAACCTATTGCCGTTAGCTGGCAAACCCTTGCTTGCCCACACGATAGAGCAGGCACGCCGTGCGCATAGCGTATCTCGCCTGGTGGTATCGACTGACGATGCCGAAATCGGTGCGGTGGCCCAGGCATATGGTGCCGAAGTTATCTGGCGCCCAGCAGCCATCAGCGGCGACACTGCCACATCGGAATCTGCACTCCTGCATGTGATCGGCACCCTGCAACAAGAGCAAGATCCGCTGCCTGAGTTGATCATCTTTTTACAGTGTACTTCGCCGCTGACATTGGCCGAGGATATAGACGGCGTCGTCCACGCCTTGCTCACAGAAGAAGCTGACACCGCTTTAGCGGTAACGCCCTTCCATTACTTTCTATGGCAGCAGGGCAAAGATGGCGATGCAGTTGGCGTCAATCACGATAAAAGGGTGCGTCTTCTGCGTCAGCAGCGCACGCCCGAATATCGTGAAACCGGCGCTGTCTATGTGATGCGTACTGCTGGCTTTCTGAAGACGAAACATCGTTTTTTTGGCAAGACTGCGCTCTATGTTGTGCCGCCTGAACGCTGTCTTGAAATTGATGAACCCTTCGATTTCCAGTTGGCCGAGTGGCTATTGCAGGGGCCGCGGTAAGTTTAGTCACAGGAACAAATTCCGCAGTAATATGAACTTGTAGCGAGTACGACCAATATGAAGGAAATTTACCGACAAGCCGCCCTCTATGGAGCGAGCAGAATCTTGAGGCTGTACAGCGGTTATCCGCAAAGTCTACCGCTGCCAGTCTCGATCCAACATGGCTGGACAATGGCGACTAATCCGATCTATGCAATCAAACGAGTGCCAGAGAATTGGTATTGGTCCGTGGCTGCGGAGCAGCGCTTCACATCTGCCTATCGCGGTATCGTTACGAGAACCAGCGGTGCGCCTTTTCTATATTTGCTGCGAAGTTTAAGCTATCTCCCTCTTCCAAAAGCGGAGCAGGAAGGCTCGATTGTCTTCCCGTCCCATTCCATCGAAACGATCGATATGGTCTGTGATTTCGATCTATACGCGGCAGAACTGGCGGCGCTGCCCATGGAGTATCAGCCGATCACGGTATGCCTCTATTACAGCGATTATAACCGTGGTCTGGCTGAACCTTTTTTGCGTCATGGTATGCCCGTCGTTACAAACGGGCAGTCGCGGATAGACGATGACTTTCTCTGGAATTTTATCCGCAATGTACATGGCAAACGCCATATTTTTTCAAATCAGATGTCGTCATCCCTATTGTTTGGCGTGGCTATGAACCTAACCGCCCATTTCTGGGGGCCTGAATTCCAGATATTCAGTCCTGACATATTCTGGAAAAATCACGATTACAGTCAGTATCATCGTAGGTGGGAAGCACAGTATAAGGATGTATTTCGCTTTCCCGATCCTGATTTGGCCCACCAAAAGGAGGTAGCCGATCAAGAACTGGGCAGGGCGCAAATGCTTAGCCCGAACCAGATGCGCAGACTGCTCTGGCGATTAACCTTTCACTCAAAGTATCACTTACAATTCCTGCGATCATGGGCGCGCAGCGGAAAACAGCTAATACGAGAGTGGTCTGAGTGAATGGCTGCGCCAGCTACGGTGACTGTAGAGGCAGATCGAATGAAAGCAGAGACTGCAATCCTGATGGTCAACGGCGGCCTCGATCCAAAGCAGGGACGATGGCTCGACCTTTGCCTGCCAAGGCTTAAAGCATCACTGCCGGCAATGCCTTTTCATGTTTACATCTGGAACAACACCTATGCCAATCACGCTTTACGCAGGTCACTCAACGCCTTGCCCTGGGTAACTTATCTGGAAGCTGCGCCTTATGAACAACTGGAGCATCCACACGCCGTTCCGTTGCAACGGCTCTATACCCTGGCGCGTGACGAGGGTGCACAGCTTATCGTGACCCTGGACAGCGATGCGCATCCGCTGCGCCAGGATTGGCTGGTGCAGTTGGTTGCCGCGTTGAAGGATGGGGCGGCATTGGCTGGGGTGTGGCGCGATGAGCTGAGCAACGGGATTGCTCCCTATGTACACCCGAGATGTCTGGCGACGACAGTGAATTTCATCGAACAGCACAATCTACGCTTTGATCGCTTGCGCGCCAGCCATGACACTGAGCAAAGCGACACCCTCTCCCATTTCACACGCGCCGCGCAGACAGCCAATCTGCCGATCTTCCCGCTGCGGCGCAGCAACGTCAACAACTTTCACCGGCTGATGGGTGGCGTTTATGAGGATTTGATCTATCATCACGGGGCTGGCACCCGCCAGCAGATCAGCTTCTGGGATGAAGCGGAGCAGGCCGAGTTAAGCCAACGGTATGACCAACTGCGGGATGCGGCTGCCGAACGACTGTTCACTGACTACGAACCATACCTGGGGTGGCTGCAAGGCAAGCAGACCGACACACCGTTTGCGCGCAAGATGCAGGCTCTCCAGCAATTGGCGTCATCCGGCGCAGTGGGCGCCGATCATCATGCCGGGCCGATGGCGGTATTCGCCAGAGGTGGAACCGACAATGTCACGGCCAGGGTGCGCGCAGCGATCCGGCAAGTTCCCGGCGTCAGGCGGCTGGCCGACACGGTGCGGCGGGGGCGCGCTGAACGCAGCAAGCAAGCCTATCGCCCTGTCCAAATGGTTCGGCCGATTGGCCTGAGCGATCTGCACGCGGCACCGCCTGGCTGGTTGGTCACCGGGCCGGCCTTCGTCGGGGTGGGCGCGCCAAAGTGCGGCACCACCTGGTGGCACAGTTTGCTGCTTGCGCATCCCCAGGTGGTTCCCAACCGCGGGAACTTTCCGGGGGCGAAAGAATTGCACTACTTTCCCCACTTTCAGAGCAAGCCAATGAGTGCTGCGGAGCGTACGCTGTACCATCAGTTCTTTGCGGCGCCACCTGGCGCCATTTCCGGCGAATTCTCCACCTCCTATCTGGCTTATCCCAACTGCATAGAACATATGGCGCAGGCGGAGCCTGATGCGCAGATTCTGGTCATGCTGCGCAGTCCCATTGACCGTTTGCGCTCGCATCTCAACCATATGCGCGCAAATCGAGCAAAGTGGTTTGAGGGTCTTAATGCGACCTGGGTCAAACTATTCAATCATTATCCAATCTATGCTGAGGCCGCAATCCACAGCCTGTATGCGGTTGGGCTGCGCCGCCTGTTCCGTTACTATGATCGCAGTCAGGTTCTGGTGCTGCAATACGAGCGCTGCCGCCAGGATCCTGCGGGAGAGCTGGCCCGCACCTATCGTTTCCTCGGTCTGGACGACAGCTACGTTCCCGCGGAAATTCAACGGGAAGTCAATGTCGTGCCATCGGTGCTGCCCCGTTACACAGCCGAGGAACGGCAACTATTGACCGCCTACTTTGCCGACGATGTAGCCCAGACGGTTGCATTGTGCCCCGAGATTGACCTTGATCTCTGGAACGATTTCACTTGTCAAGCACAGGAGTGAACCATGCGCATTATCGGCATCATCGCCGCTTACAATGAGGAACCGGTCATCCGCGCTTGCCTGGAACATCACATCGCCCAGGGCATTGAGCTTTACCTGATTGACAATGACTCGACCGACCGCACCGTGGCGATTGCCCAGGAATACTTGGGGCGGGGATTGATTGGCATAGAAGCCTTTCCCCGCAACGGTCTCCATGAGTGGGGCCGATTGCTCTTGCGAAAACAGCAGTTGGCCGCGTCACTGGAGGCCGACTGGTTTATGCACCTGGACGCAGATGAGATGCGCCTGGCGCCTGACCAGAGTCAAACCCTGGTCGAGGCCATCGAGGTAGTCGATGAAGCAGGTTACAATGCCATCAACTTCCTGGAGTTCACCTTTGTCCCGACTCTCGAAAAACCTGACCATATGCATGCTAACTTCCAGCAGACCATGCGGTGGTATTATCACTGTCTGCCTCGCTCATTGCGTCAAGTCAAGTGTTGGAAGAAACAACCACAGCCTGTGGATCTGGTGACAAATTCCGGCCATGTTGTCCTCTTTCCGCGGCAGTTTATTTACCCGTTCCCA
>JACSSB010000193.1 GCA_014879435.1 Phycisphaerales bacterium | reverse complement strand
GATCCGGCCATGCGTCGTCGTACCTTGCACGCCTTATTGGTCTGTTGCGGTTCGGCCTTGACTGTATTTGCTCTATTATCCACCTCCACCCTGCCAGCGCTGCACGCCATCGGCCTGACCGTCAGTCTGGGCGTGGCGGCCAGTTTCATCGCTGCCCTGACGCTGGCAAGGCCGTTATTAACCCGTATGAGCGAATGATCGAATCATGGCTATGAAGCCACTGGCGGTGACCGCCTACACCATGAGCAATGCCCTGGGGCGCGGAGTCGCGGCCTCGCTGGCGGCGCTGCGTCGGGGCGAAAGCGGATTGCGTCCCTGCGATTTCGAAGATGCGACCCTGGCGACTTGGATCGGGCGGGTCGTTGGCTTGGAGGACGAGGCGCTCAGCGGCGAGTTTGCGCCGTTCGATTGTCGCAATAACCGCTTGGCACGCTTGGGACTGGAACAGGATGGTTTCGGCGTGACGGTGCGCACGGCGCGTCAGCGTTATGGTGCCGACCGAATTGGGGTTTTCATCGGCACCAGCACCTCCGGTATCGGTGCCACCGAACACGCCTATCATCAGCGCGATCCTGATAGCGGCCAGCTGCCGGGGCATTTCGATTACCAGCATACCCACAATCTGTTCTCAGTAGCGGATTTCACCCGCCGCTGGCTCGAACTCAGCGGTGTAGCGCTGGCGGTTTCTACCGCGTGTTCTTCCAGCGCCAAAGCATTTGCCTCCGCTTATCGGCATATGTGTATGGGGTTTTGCGATGCGGCGGTGGTGGGCGGAGTGGATAGCCTATGCCTGACCACTCTGTACGGTTTCAATGCCCTGGAATTGGCCTCCGCGCATCCTTGCCGACCCTGGGACGCGGATCGCGACGGCTTGAATGTGGGTGAGGCGGCCGGATTTGCGTTACTGGAATGGGCCGAGGCGGATGATACCCGCCCTTTGTTGCTGGGCTACGGCGAAAGCAGCGATGCCTATCATATGACCGCCGCCCATCCCGAGGGTGCAGGTGCGGCCCAGGCGATGGCGCAGGCTTTGGCGCGGGCCGAACTGCGCCCGCAGCAAGTGGATTACATCAACCTGCACGGGACTGCCACCTCTTCGAACGATGCCGCCGAGGATCGGGCGGTGCTGCGGGTATTCGGTCCAGAGACGCCTTGCAGTTCGACCAAGGGCTGGACCGGACATACCCTGGGCGCGGCCGGGATCACCGAGGCGGCCTTCGTCTGGTTGTGTCTGGAGCATGGACTGATTCCCGGCACTCTCAACACCCGCTGTATCGATCCGCAGTTGGGCGCGGGTGTGGTGTTGGAGTCTCGCGAGCAAGCGCTACACGTGGCGCTGAGCAATTCTTTTGGTTTCGGCGGCACCAATTGCAGCCTCCTGTTTGGGCGGAGGGCGATGTGAGTCACCTCTATGTAGAAGGAATCGGCCTGATGGCGCCGGGACTGGCGAGTTGGGCGGATGGACGGGCGGTACTGGCCGGGGAGCGGTCTTATGTCGCCGCAGCGATGCCTCCTTTGACTGCCACGCTGCTGCCGACCAACGAACGGCGTCGCACCACCGCCACCGTTAAGTTAGCACTGCAAGTGGCCCAGGAGGCGATCCTGAACGCCGAGATCGATCCGCGTACCGTGGCGACAGTGTTGGCCTCTTCGGGTGGAGATAGCGAGGTGGTGGATCGGATTTGTACGGCGTTGACCCAATCCGGCCGACCGGTCTCGCCGACCCATTTTCATCATTCGGTACACAACACCCCCGCCGGTTACTGGGCGATTGCGACCCAATGTACCGCACCCTCGCTCAGCCTTTCCGCCTATGACGATAGTTTTGCCGCTGGTTTGCTGGAAGCGGCAGCACTGGCCTGGACCGAACAAACACGGGTACTGCTGGTCGCCTACGATCTACCTTTGCCCTTTCCGCTTTCCGAGCACCGCACGCTGGCTGCACCGTTCGCGGTGGCGCTGGTACTGAATCCGGCGACGACTGAGCGACGCTTGGCGACACTGCGGTTGAAGCGGAGCGACGACTCGTCAGTCAGTGGCCTGGATGATGCGCAACTTGAAGCCTTGCGCCTGGGCAATCCTTCTGCCCGTAGCCTGCCGTTATTGCGGGCGATTGCGCGTTCGACCGCGACTCGGCTCAGTTTACCCACCAATGCAGCAGGCGCATTGGCGCTAGAGGTCGAGCCGTGAAGCGGGCGCTGGTTACCGGTGGCAGTGGCGATCTCGGTCAGGCGATTTGCCAGCGGCTCGGACGCGATGGTCTGCACGTCATTGTGCATGCGCACCAGCACCCCGAACGAGCGATGGCGGTGGTGGATACTCTTCGGGCAGCAGGCGGTTCGGCGGAAGCGGTGGTCTTCGACATCACCAACGAGCTGCAAGTGCAAGAGGCGCTGGCTTCCTTGCTGCACGCTGGACCGATTCAAGTCCTGGTCAACAATGCTGGCGTGCACGTCGATGCGCCCATGGCGGGCATGTCGGGAGCACAGTGGCGACGCCCGATTGAGGTCTGTCTGCACGGCTTCTTCAATGTCACCCAGCCCTTGTTATTGCCGATGATCGGCACCCGCTGGGGCCGCATCATCAATATCTCCTCGCTGGCAGGGGTGAGCGGTAATCGTGGTCAGACCAACTACGCCGCCGCCAAGGCCGGGTTGCACGGTGCGACGCGGGCGCTGGCGCTGGAGCTGGCCACGCGCAAGATCACCGTCAACGCCATCGCGCCGGGCATCATCGAAGGCCAAGCCACCGAGGCAGTATTCGATACGGCGGCTATTCGGCGCTTGGTCCCGATGCAGCGTGCGGGAACTCCTGCCGAAGTGGCTGCTCTGGTTGGGTTCCTAGCTTCCGAAGAAGCGGCTTATCTGACCGGGCAAATCATCGGCCTTAACGGCGGAATTGTTTGAGTTCCGCGCGTGCCGACCGTCATCGTCATTCCCGCGCATAACGAGGCTACTACCATCGCCGATATCGTGCGTCGGACCCGGCGGCAAGCGGAGGCGGTGATCGTGGTGGATGATGGCTCCAGTGATGATACCGCTGCCTTGGCCGAGGCGGCGGGCGCGTATCTACTGCGGCAAACGGTCAATCAGGGCAAGGGTGTCGCTTTGTGGCTGGGGATGCAGGAAGCTCTGGCACAAGGCGCGGATGCGGTCATCACCCTGGATGCCGACGGCCAACATTATCCCGAGGATATCCCGAAATTGCTGGCGGCCGCCCAGCGCCAGCCGGGGCGATTGATCATCGCCGCCCGGCTGGAGCGCCGCGAGCGCGCCCCTGGCTTACGGCGTTTCGCCAACGGCATGGCTGATTTCTGGATCTCTTGGGCGGCGGGCTATCCGATCCGCGATACCCAATCTGGATTTCGGCTGTATCCGGCCACTTTTCTGCACCGTATCGATGCACCCGAAGGCGAACGACGCGGTTTCGCTTTCGAAAGCGCACTGCTGATACAGGCCGCTCGGCTTGGCTATTATCCGGCAACGGTAGCCATCGAAACGCTTTACCTTCCACAAGGTCGCCCTAGCCATTACCGACCGTGGCGCGATACGGGGCGCATTATCCTTTTGGTCGCGCGCGAACTACTCCGACATGGCCTGTATCCACTGGGTTTACTGCGGTCGCTACGGCTACTACCTTTACCAGTATCTGATCGTTAAATTTCGATTAAACAGTAAGATACCGGAGGTGATGTATGCGCTTGCGCGCTTTACTCCTGCTGGCAACCATTTTGACTCTGGTGCTGACAGGCTGCCGTAGCAATCCGATCTACAACATCAATAACGAGCCAATTGCCACCAGCACCCATCGCTACTCCCTGCAAGATGTGCGTGGTGCCATTTTACGCGCGGGAACAGGGCTCGGTTGGCGAATGAAATCGCTTCAGCCTGGTCTAATTATCGGTACATTGTATCTGCGAGATCACATGGCGGAAGTTGAAATTCCCTATGATCGAGATAGTTACAGTATTAAGTATCGGGATAGTAACAATCTGGATTATGACGGTGCCAATATTCATCGGAACTATAACGGTTGGGTACAGCGCTTACAGGGCGCGATCAATGCCCAACTCAGTAGCTTGTGAACGGATTCGAACACCCCTAACCGTATAAACCATGTGCTATTCCGATGATCATACCGTGCATAATTTAGGTGAGGTGGAGGACTAAATGGCAATGGCTAGTCAAGCGAAGAATTCAGAGCAGGCGCAATTGAATTTAGAGCAGGCGCGAATGAACGTCCTGCGTTACTACGATATTTTGGATACACCGCCGGACGGCGCATTTGACCGGGTCACCGCGCTCGTTGCCAAACTCATGAATGTGCCCGTAGCGATCGTCAGTCTGGTCGATCATGACCGGATCTGGTTCAAATCGCATCATGGTGTCGATGCCGAGCAGATCGGCCGCGAGCCGGGGCT
>JACSSB010000103.1 GCA_014879435.1 Phycisphaerales bacterium | reverse complement strand
TCCCCGCGAAAGCGGGGAACCAGGGGAATAATCGTAGGTACTGGATTCCCGCATGCGCGGGAATGACGACGGATTGCCATAGCGAGTCTTGATCCATGCCGGATTTGAACGATCTCTATTACTACGCACAGGTGGTGGATCACGGCGGTTTTGCACCTGCCGGTCGTGCGCTGGGCATTCCCAAATCGAAATTGAGTCGTCGCATCGCGCTGTTGGAAGAGCGGCTTGGAGTGCGCTTGTTGCAACGCTCGACCCGCCATTTCTCGGTCACCGACGTTGGCCAGACTTATTATGCGCATTGCAAGGCGATGCTGGTGGAAGCCAACGCCGCCGAAGAAGCGATTGCCCTTACCCGCGCCGAACCGTGTGGCACGGTACGCTTGAGCTGTCCGATTGCGTTACTGCACGTCCATGTTGGGGCGATGCTGGCAGATTTCCTGGCGACCTATCGCCGGGTCACTCTGTTGTTGGAGGCGACCAATCGTCGGGTCGATCCAATTGGCGAAGGCATCGATCTGACCCTACGGGTGCGTCCGCCACCCCTGGAAAACAGCGATCTAGTCCTGCGCGTTCTGGCGGATCGCAGCCAATGCCTAGTCGCCAGCCCGGCGTTGCTAGCCCGATATGGGGAGCCGAGGTTCCCCGCCGATCTGGAAGAATGGCCCAGCATGGCCATGAGTTCGCCTCGGGAAAACTACCATTGGACACTATTTGGACCGGAGGGCGCCCAAGCCACGCTTTATCACACTCCACGTCTAGTCACGGACGATATGATCGCCTTACGCACCGCCGCTATGGCGGGCGTAGGCGTGACGCAGTTACCTACGATGATGGTGCGCACCGAACTGGCGGCGGGAACACTGATTTCGCTGTTGCCCGACTGGCAGCCACGCCGGGAAATCGTCCATGCTGTTTATCCCTCACGACGGGGCTTACTGCCGACAGTGCGTACCTTGATCGATGATTTGGTCCTTCGCTTCAAGCAACTGGATGAGGATTGAGGGGCAAGCGCTCCGTAAACCCAATCACCTTCATGGCCGTTTTTCCCTACAGACTTGTCCACAGAAGCTGTGGATAAACCGGTCGCTAGAGGGGCCAAGGAAACTCCAAGCGCTTGACCCATCTAGCCTTGCGTTAGATTGGCTAAAATTTCGCCAATCACTCTGCCCGTGACCGGGCTGGCAGAGGAATACGTTCGCTTTCTCCAGGAACAGGCGGAAATTGTTCCTGTTCCCAAGCCCGTTTGGCCGCATCGATCAATTCGTGGGAAGTCGCGACAAAATTCCACCAAATGAAACGTTTACCATCGAGCGGCTGGCCACCGATCACCATCAAACGGGTGGCTTGGATGGCGCGCGCCACGCTTTTTACTCGTGGATCGAGTACCGCCATCTGCCCCGCAGTCAGCGTTTCCCCAGCCAGTGACAGCTCGCCTTCCGCGACATAGACCGCTAATTCCTCGACTTCGGTCGCTAACACCTGATTGGCTCCCGCAGCCAACTCCACACTCACGCACAAGGACGGGATCTCGGTACGTACCGGAGAGGTCATGCCCTGGAAAGTGCCTGCTAACACCTGCAACTGCACCCCATCCACATGCATCAATGGCAACATCGCCGCCGAATAATGATGAAAACTTGGCTCACCCTCTTCCAGTTTCGCAGGTGCCGCCAACCACATCTGGATGCCTTCCACCACTTGCCCGGAATCCCGGATATCGGCGGGAACGCGCTCGGAATGCACCACGCCCCGCCCCGCTGTCATCAAATTCACCGCACCCGGTTCGATCCGCTGCACCATGCCCAAACTATCCCGATGCAGCATGGCGCCTGAGTATAAATAAGTGAAAGTGGATAATCCGATGTGTGGATGTGGTCGTACATCACCTTCTGTCGTTCCCGCCAGAAAGGTCGCTGGTCCCATATGATCGAAGAACACGAATGGCCCCACCGCCGATACCGCAGCGGCGGGGAGCACACGCCTGACGGGAAAACCGATATCCCGCTGGTGTGAATGCAGCAAATGCAAGAGAGCGGACATAGCTTTTCTCCAGGTGGAAAACGTTATAAACAACACCAGCTCTATTTATTTATCCTTAGCCAGTCAACGACTTAATCTCATTTCCAATAAAAGCGGGAATCCAGGATGCCTTGCGAATCGTCGATTCTGGATTCCCGTCTGCACGCAAGTGGCGCACAATGTTGTAAGGGTAATGTAAGGTCACGTTAAATAGTGCATCTTCAATATATTTCATGCCAGGGAATTTCGGCGCACTTCACCCAGCAATGCGAGCATTTGATTTGAGTCGTGGCAATCTGACGACTACTACTCACATGTCTATAGTGCTCCTGAATAAGCTGTGTTTGCTGTCATCCCCGCGCAGGCGGGGATCCAGATAGATATCGAAGGCACTGGATTCCCGCATTCGCGGGAATGACGATGAAGGGTATGGTGCTCCATTCCACACCCCAAAGAGGGGCGCTATATATCTATATCTATCAAGCCCATTGATTTAATCAATGAGTCCTCTGATCGATCTCGAACTACACTTTTCATGGTCCTAGCAACCACAGGGCCTTGCTTTCGTCCAATCACCCAAAGAGAGGAATTCGTTTATGCAGCTCAAAGGTTCCAAGACCGAAGGAAGTTTGAAAGAGGCTTTCGCTGGTGAATCACAGGCCAATCGTCGTTACCTGTACTTCGCCAATAAGGCCGATGTCGAAGGTCAAAATGATGTTTCCGCGCTGTTTCGCTCCACAGCAGAAGGCGAAACCGGCCACGCTCATGGTCATCTGGACTATCTGGCCCAAGTTGGCGATCCAGCCACCGGTTTGCCAATCGGTTCCTCCCGTGACAATCTGAAATCGGCGGTCGCGGGCGAGACCCACGAATACACCGATATGTATCCGGGCATGGCGAAAATTGCTCGGGAAGAAGGCTTCGAAGAAATCGCTGATTGGTTCGAAACGCTGGCCAAGGCTGAGCGTTCGCACGCCAATCGTTTCCAGAAAGCACTGGACGCGCTGGTCGATTAAGCATACCGGGCGGGTGGGGCAGACGCCCGCCCGTATCACCCAAGCTCCTCCACCGCAGCGAGGTCCGCAGCGAGGTCATCATGAACGTGCGCGAAGGTAATCTGGAGCCGCCTCAGCGGCATCCCATCGACTGGCAAAATCCCGACTACTACAACGAAGCTTCCTTAACCGCCGAGCTGGAGCGAGTCTTTGACATCTGCCACACCTGTCGCCGCTGCGTCAGTTTATGCAACGCCTTTCCCACGCTGTTCGACCTGATCGACGAAAGCGAAACTGGCGAACTAGATAGCGTCTCCAAAGCCAAATACGGCGCGGTGGTCGATCAATGCTACCTCTGCGACATTTGCTTCATGACCAAGTGCCCTTATGTGCCGCCGCATCCCTGGGCTCTCGATTTTCCGCATCTGATGCTACGTGCCAAAGCGGTCAAGTTCAAAAAGGGCGAAACCAACTTTCGCGACAAGCTGCTGACCAGCACTGACGCCTTGGGCAAACTGCTGGCCATTCCCGTGGTGGCGCAGACCGTCAACGCGGTCAACCGCAATAAAGTCGCACGCAACGTGATGGATCAGGTGATCAAGATCCACAAGGATCGCCAACTTCCTGAATACACGCCCCAACCCTTCCGCTCTGGCGCTCATGCCAACAACCAATTTTCCGCCCGCGACGGCCAACGCACACCGGGCAAGGTGGCGATTTTTTCCACTTGTTACATTAATTACAACGAACCGGGCATCGGCTACGATCTGCTCAAGATCCTGGCCCACAACGAGATTCCAAGCATTCTGGTTGAAAAGGAAGCCTGCTGCGGCATGCCGAAACTCGAACTCGGCGACCTGGAATCGGTGAATCGGCTGAAAGAAATCAACATTCCACCGCTGGCCAAACTCGCGCACCAGGGCTACGCCATTCTGACCGCCATCCCGTCCTGTACCCTGATGTTCAAGCAGGAATTGCCGCTGATGTATCCACAGGATGCCGATGTCCAAGCGGTGGCTGCGGCGATGTTTGATCCTTTTGAATATCTGGTGCTGCGCCACAAAGACGAGTTGCTCAAAACCGATTTCAAACAACCGCTGGGTAAAGTCTCCTACCACATCCCCTGCCATCTGCGGGTGCAGAGAATCGGTCAGAAAACCCGCGAATTGCTGCAAATGATCCCCGAAACCACGATCACCACCGTGGAACGCTGCGCCGGTCACGACGGTACCTGGGGAGTCAAAACGGAATACTTCGACACTTCCATGAAGATCGGCCGACCGGTATTTCGGCAAATGGCTGAGGCAACTCCTGATTATGTCAGCTCAGATTGTGCAATCGCGGGCCGTCATATCTGCCAGGGTATGGGCGAAACCCAGGCCCAGAAACAACATCCGATTTCTCTGAT
>JACSSB010000263.1 GCA_014879435.1 Phycisphaerales bacterium | reverse complement strand
AGCCCAATGGTCGTTTCGATGGCGGCTATCTACGATGCTTTTTCTGAATTATCTGGTGTGCGTCAATACCAGGAATTGATCGATTTCGAGCTACTGAAGATGGGTGCCTTTGTTGCTGCTGAGATGACCCCACATTTATGGGCTGCCAGCATTAAAATGCCAGTGCTGATGGTGCAAGTGTTAGAGGATGAGTGGACAAGAAATCCAGAAGATGCGCAAAAGACTTTCGATTTACTTGGAAGCAAGGACAAGGAGTTGTTCTGGATCGAGCACACCAAGAAGCGTTTCAAGGATGGTTATAACTACTTTGGGCGGTATCCTGAAAAAGTCTTGTCATTTTTCGAGAAGCACATGCAGTAAGCTATAAATAGCGCTTTGTACATCGCTTCATCGCCACCGTATTGTGGTGGCGATGAAGTCATGAAACAAACCGCTCTTTCTCAAGAAAAAGCGTCGGTATTTGCTCTCGATTTCAGACGCTGAAGCTCTCGCCGCAACCGCACATTTCCTTGGCGTTGGGATTATTGAAGCGGAAACTCTCATTGAGTCCTTCCTTGGCATAATCCAGTTCCAGGCCATCCAGATAGGGTAGATTCTGGGTGCTGACCACGACCTTGATGCCTCTTGATTCAAAAATCTGGTCATCGGGATTGACCGTATCCGCCAGTCCGACGGTATACATATGACCAGAACAACCCGTATTACGAATACCCAGTCGCAAGCCTTGGGCGTTCGCCTGTTTAGCTAGGTAGCGATGCGCGTGGTGAGCAGCTTTTTCGGTCAAGGTGATCGACATGGCGATTTCCTTCATTAGCAATTGAGGGGCGGATGGATTTGAGTGGTGGCGTCGGACGAAGTTCGTGGCGCGGCCCAAGATCGCAACGCTGCCTTGAGTGCGGTTTCAGCCAGCACGGCACAGTACCGCTTGGTCGGCGGTACCGACAAGGTTTCGACCAGTTCGTCATGCAGGAATTGCGCCGCTTCAGTCAGGGTTCGTTGCTGGATGCGCTCGGTCAACAGCGAACCACAGGCAATGAGCCAAGCACTGCCATAAGCTTTGAAATAGGCCGCAGCGATAGTTTCTCCCGCGTCGATCCGCAACTGGAGTTGCAGGATCTCTCCGCTGACCGGTTCCCCCACCCGCGCTGTCGCTACATCGGGCGCATCCGAATCAAGAGCGCCAACGTTGTGGGGGTGCGTGAAATGCTCCCAGGCAGAAGGGCTTAGTTCCAGCACGGCTGGTTCAACGCGAAGCTCCGGCCTTGCGCCGTGATTCGGCCACACCGTTGTCCTCTTGCGTAGCCCAACCCTCTCCGCTGGCGGCCGAGTGCAACTCGCAGCCTTTCAAATTAGGCAGTTGTAAGGTGCTGCCCGGCTCGATACCAGCCTCACGCATGGTTTGGCAAAGCTGACGGACAGCATGGTCCAGGGCATGGATATGATCCAGCATCTGGTTGATGGCGTGCGCCTCAGGATCGGGCATGTCGGGTGTAGTGCCATAGGCATCGAAGCCCAGCTTGCGGGCAATTTCCTGGCGCACCGTCGTATCTGTGGTGCCACCTGCTTCGACCACCCGGCCCGGTACGCCGACTACGGTGGCGTTGGCCGGTACTTCCTTGACCACCACCGAGTTGGAGCCGATTCGGGCATTATCGCCCACTTTGAATGGGCCGAG
The DNA here is from genome assembly GCA_014879435.1 of Phycisphaerales bacterium. Lineage (GTDB taxonomy): Bacteria > Pseudomonadota > Gammaproteobacteria > Competibacterales > Competibacteraceae > Competibacter. The sequence continues at coordinate 19,240 of JACSSB010000263.1, read as the reverse complement.
CACTTTGGCTCCCGCGCCAATAACCACGTTATTACCTAGAGTGGGGTGGCGTTTACCCTTATTCCAACTGGTGCCACCCAGGGTAACACCTTGATACAGCGTGCAATCATCACCGATTTCGGCGGTTTCGCCGATCACTACCCCCATGCCATGGTCAATGAAAAAACGTCGGCCAATCTTGGCGCCGGGATGAATCTCAATCCCGGTCAGCCAACGCGCCACAGTGGAAAGGAATCGTGCCAGCCATTTAAATCCGCGATTCCAAAGCGCGTGATTGATCCGATGAAACACGACAGCATGCATGCCGGGATAGGCGGCGATGACTTCAAGCACGCTGCGCGCCGCCGGATCGCGGTCGAATACCGAGTTGATGTCTTCTCGCAAACGTCGCCAAAACGCCATAGCCACTAAGTCCAAAGTTGTTGATAGTGAAGAAACCGCGCACCTTGGGTGGCGGTGAGGGCGGAGGATTATAGCAAGTCAATGCCCGAAACAGGGTCGTTGCCGACCGTTGTCAAATTTACGGAATGAATGAAGTCGTACAGGCGTACTTACGGGCGACGGGCATATGGCTTAGCATTAGCATGATGCGTGGCCCCGCGGGTGAGCCGTGACTGAGGCCAACAACTGATGAAGGTAGAGGATAATGATAGTGAAGCCGTGGATCAACGAAGAAACCATCAAGACTTGGACTGATGCCCAAAGGCGGCTTTGGGAGAGCCTGTGTTCGACCGTACCATTCCAGCCGCCAGCGGGAGTAGAGGCTTGGCGCGAGACGTATTTGCATAATCTGACAAGCTGGGAGTCGGTGGTGAAGCAGACTCTAGCCCAGGAGGCCGCTTGGGTCGAGCAATGGGTACGACGAATCGCCCACGAGAAAGGCACCCCGGAAGTGATGGCGTCTTGGGTCCGGCAGATGGAAGAAGTCCTGCAGCGCTGGATTCAGTCTCAAAATCAATGGTGGGATGAATACTTCGCGGTTTTGCGCCGTGGCGGTTTGGCCAAGCCAGATCAGATGGGCGACGAAATGGCCGCAGCAGTCAAATCGGTAGGCGAGTCGCTTGAGGCGGTGGTGGTGCCAAAAAAGGCAGCGGAAACCATCTCTGAGCCGCCAACCGTCTCCGTAGCGTCCGCAGCTCCCATGCCGCCAGCTCCGGCGACTGTCGAAGCGCCCGTCATGGTACCCACCGACTTATCGCCAGACGATTTCAAGTGCATCAAGGGAATTGGCCCGGCACTGGAAAAGAAGCTGAATGCCTGTGGTGTGCAGAGCTATCGGCAATTGGCGACATTGAGCGATGCAGAGATCGAGCGAATCGAAGCGGTCATTAAATCGGCCGGTCGTATTCGCCGTGACGATTGGATCGCTCAGGCTAAGGAGTACCATTTTCAGAAGTATCAGGAAAAACTTTAAAAGGCTTTCGTTGATTTTTTATCCTCACGGTACCGGGTTCCAGCAACCCGAAGGCTATTGGAGCAGGTGGCAGCCAGCGCGCAGAGCGGTTGACCGTCCTGGACGTGCGCCCGGATGAAATGAGCATGAATAAGACCGCTTATAATGGGTATCGTGACTTGCATCGCTATGGCAGCATGCCGCATGCTGGATTCGGACTGGGTTTCGAGCGTACCGTCAGTTACGCTGCAGACTCCAGCCATGAGCAACGTCCGGGATGCGATTCTCTTCCCGCGTACGCCCCGCAGCGCCGATTTTTAACGTCTTCGAGGCCCCTCGCGATCCGCACCATGAATACAACCGATTCTCAGAATACACCGGCCAAGAGCAACTCTCGCCGGGCCAACACCCTGCCATCGGATTACATGCTGGATGAGTATCGGATCCACTCGGTTTTGGGAGCAGGCGGCTTTGGAGTGACCTACAAGGCGCTGGATACGCACCTGGAGAATTGGGTTGCCATCAAGGAATATTTTCCAGTGGAATGGTCATTCCGTGATGGTGATGGGGTAACGGTACATGCCAATACTCAGGGCCATGGCAAACAGAATGGCGATCAGATTTCCGATTATTTATGGGGACTGGAGCGCTTTCTTGACGAGGCGCGTGTGTTGGCCCGAATTCAGCATCCGCATGTGGTGCGGGTGAGGCGCTATTTCCGCATTCATGGCACTGCCTATATCGTCATGGATTACGAGGAGGGCATCCCGCTCAGTGCCTTGTTGCAAGATGGCGAAACGCTGACCGAAGAGGAAATCCGCAGCTTGCTGGAGGATGTGCTGCTGGCTCTGCAAGCCGTGCATGAACAGGGTTATCTCCACCGTGATATCAAACCGGCCAACTTGTATCTGCGGGCGAGCGACCAGCGGGTCATCTTGATCGATTTTGGCGCGGCGCGTGCAGCAGTCGGTCGTCAAAGCAAGAGCGTGACCAGTTTGGTCACGCCCGGCTATTCGCCTCCAGAACAGTACACCACGCGCAATGAGCGTTACGGAACCTGGACCGATATCTACGCCTTGGCCGCCGTACTCTATCGCTGTATCACCGGCCGCATTCCTGTGGAGGCGGTCGGACGACTCTTGGATGACTCCTTGCAGCCAGCGATTGTGGAGGGTGCAGGGCGTTACAGCACCAACTTGCTGCGGGTGATCGACCGGGCGCTGGCGGTACGGCCGGAACAGCGGTTTCGCACCGTGGCCGATATGCAGGCGGCATTGGCCGACCGAGAGCCTACAGATAACAATGAAACGCTCATCTTGCCTCCATTGCCCCCGGTTCGATTCGATAAGGCAGAGTCGATACTGGAATCTGCCGCTTCGGTTGAAGGCGCTTCCGTGTCGTCGCCGTTGAAAGAATCACCATCTGGCAAGAAAGGATTAGAGGCGACTACCAAGCCGGCGGCTGTGAATGTGCAGCTTCCGGGTGCGCTGAAATCGCGGAGTGTGCATTCAACGGTGCCAGACATGTTGCATTGGCGGTCATTGGGGATACGGATTGGTGGTAGCTTGGCAGTGGCGCTAGCGGCGGCGCTGGCGGTGACAGTGGCGGTCTGGTTGTGGCCATCTATATCCGTTACGCCCACGCTGGAAGAGCCAGCAGCATCACCCCCTCGTTATAGCCTGGATCAGTCCGGACGGGCGATCATGACCGCGCCTCCTAAGGTAGCGAGTCCTCCCGAGGCGCCTGTTCCGAATGAGACGACCACCGCCAATTCCCCACCCGCTGCGGTTCCGCAAGCCGCTCCAGCGATGGAGAACCCCCCATCCGAAGCAAGTCCAAGTGTGCCAGGGCAGGCTGATGCCGGGACGGAAGCGCCCGTCGAGCCAACATCCGCTACTCCTGGCGTTGTCCCCGGTATGGATGTTGTGCCGCTGCCCGCTTCGGCTACTCGATCTGATGTGGTACCCGGTGCGTCCGATTCGCCCCCCACGTCCACGGGGCGTAGCGCGTCATCGACTACCAAATCGCAGCGCTCGACGCGGCGGCAATCCAAGTCACAGGCTACACGACGCGAAGCCAGCCAAAAACAGGAAGACCTAAAGCCGATTGTGATTACCCCGGCACCCACTCGCCGCAGACCAAGTAATCCCTTAAGGACACCGGTCAGCCGTAATCCTTGGGAGACTCCCACCCCGACGGGTTTCAATCAAAAATAAGATTGGCGCTGTGAATTCGGGTTTTTGCGCCCTAGGGCGTTATGCCAGGGGCGCGTCCAGCCAGGCAAAGAGATCGAGCGGTTGGTGCAAGAAGCCATCGGCGTTCCAAGTTTCCGGCCGATCTTCGGTGCTCAGATAGCCGAAACCTGCCACCAGCGTGGTCATACCTGCTTGCCTACCCGCCAGGATATCGCGCTCAGCATCGCCGATGTACAGCGAACGACCCGGATCCGCGCCGATTTGTGCGCAGGCATACAGCAATGGCTCCGGGTCTGGCTTACGGGTCGGCAGGGTATCGCCGCTGACCACGCAAGCGGCTCGGGACCACAGCGCCAGTGCCTTGAGTAGCGGCTCGGTTAGCTCATGCGGCTTATTGGTGACTACGCCCCAGCGGATCGCATTGCGCTCCAAGTATTCCAGCACTTCGGACATGCCAGGGAACAAGCGCGTCTCGACGGCGATGGCCTCGCGATAAAACTCCAGGAAGCGTGGGTTGAGTTCGGCATAGAGCGGATCGTCGGGGCTGAGTCCAAAGCCGACCTTCAGCATACCCGGCGAGCCGTGCGATACCGTCGAACGGATGGTCGCGACCGGCAATGCGCTCAGATCGCGCTCCCGGCGTAACCGGTTGAGCGCCAAGGTGAGATCGGGCGCGGTGTCCAGCAGGGTTCCATCCAGATCGAACAGCACGCAATCTGGCATGCTGTTAGTGGGGCTGGCACTCATGCCAGATCGTCCGGTCGGCAGTAAAGCATGTAGTTGACCGATACGCCGGGTCCTAACCAGTAGCGGCGGGTCAAAGGGTTATAGTGCAGACCGGTCATCTCTTGCGGTGTCAGGTTGGCGGCCTGTAGCCAGTTCACCAGCTCCGAGGGACGAATGAACTTGCGATAGTCGTGGGTTCCCTTGGGCAGCATCCGTAGCAGATATTCCGCACCGATGACAGCGAATAGATAGGACTTCGGATTGCGGTTGATGGTGGAGAAGAACAAATATCCGTCGGGTTTGACCATCTGAGCGCAAGCCCGAATCGTTGAAGCCGGATCGGGGACATGCTCCAGCATTTCCATGCAGGTCACCACGTCGAAGCTGGCCACTTCGGTTTCCGCCAGTTCTTCGGCGGTTATACGGCGGTATTCGAGCACTGCACCGGATTCCAGTTGATGGAGTTGCGCGACCGCCAACGGGGCTTCACTCATATCGATGCCGAGCACCTGAGCGCCGCGCAGTGCCATGCTCTCAGCCAGGATGCCACCGCCACAGCCGACATCGACCACCCGTTTTCCTTTCAGCCCGCCGACCCGCGTATCGATGAAATCCAGCCGCAGAGGATTGGTATCGTGCAGCGGCTTGAATTCGCTGTCGGGATCCCACCAGCGGCTGGCTAGTTGTTCGAATTTGGCAATTTCCTCGGGATCGATGTTGGGATTCGCGGTCGTCATATAGTGTTCCTTAATGCGTTGTGTTCGACTCAAAAATGGAAATCTTTCTCTACGTTTCTTTTCCATTTCCGTCATCTCCGCGCAGGCGGAGATCCAGGCATAGAAGCTACTGGATTCCCGCATTCGCGGGAATGACGATGGAGTGTATAGCGCTCCATTTCCATAGCCTAAAGAGGATTGCTATATACGGCTCACTTTCACTGTTGCGGTTTTGGCCGTAGGACGGAGCGAATTAGCTTCGTGCTTCGCTAACAATACGGTGCCGCCAATCGCGTGCCTGTTGGAGTGTGTCTGCCAGATCCAGCGTGGTCAGGTGGCGGTCGGCCAATAGATGGTGGCCCGCGATCCAGACATCGGTGACATGCTGGCGGCCAGCGGCGTAAACCAGTTGTGAGATGGGGTGATCGACTGGTTCGGTTTCTGGCTGGCTAAGATCGACAGCGACGATGTCGGCGGCTTTACCCACTTCGAGCGAGCCGATTTCCCGATCCAGCCCCAGCGCTCGGGCGCCGTTCAATGTAGCCATGCGCAGCGTGCGAGCGGCGGGCAACGCGGCGGCATCGCCTGCTACGCCTTTGCCTAGCAGAGTGGCGGTGCGCAGCTCGCCGAGCAGGTCGAGATCGTTATTGCTGGCGGCGCCGTCGGTACCCAGCGCGACATTGACTCCGGCGTCGTCGAGCCGTGCGATCGGACAGAAGCCGCTGGCCAGCTTGAGATTGGATTCGGGGCAGTGGATGACATGTACGCCACTGCGCGCTATTTGTTCGATTTCGGCCGCTTCGAGTTGGGTCATATGTACGGCCAGCAAGCGTGGCGATAGCAGACCCAGTTGCGCCAATCGTTCCAGCGGTCGGCAGCCGTGTTCAGCCAGAAACTGTGTGATTTCAGCGGCGGTTTCATGGACATGAATGTGGATCGGAATATCTAGATCCGTTGCTAGGCGGCCGATGCGCGCCAGCGCCGGTGCCGAGACGGTATAGGGGGCGTGCGGGGCGAATGCGGTGTGGACCCGCGCATCGCCTTGCAGCGTTTCGTGCAGCGCCAGCCCTTTGGCGAGGTACTCATCCAGATCGCGGGCGTAGGCGGTGGGGAAGTCCACGGCGATCAGCCCGACGCGGGCGCGGATGCCGCATTCGCGGGCGACGGCGGCGGTCGCTTCTGGAAAGAAATACATGTCGTTGAAGCAGGTGGTGCCGCCGCGCAGCATTTCGGCGATAGCCAGTTGGGTACCGGCACGGACAAATTCGGGATCGACCCAACGGCCCTCAACCGGCCAGATATGCTCTTGTAGCCAGCACATCAGCGGTAAATCGTCGGCCAGTCCCCGCAACAGGGTCATGCTGGCATGAGTATGGGCATTGATGAGACCGGGTATGAGTACATGCCGCTCCAAATTCAGAGTCGTTGCAGCGCTGAAGCGGGTTTTAGCTTCGTCTTGGGGCAGGATGGCGAGAATGCGGCCGTCCTGAATGGCAAGAGCATGATGTTCGAGAACCCGGCCTTCCGGTTCGACCGGTACGACCCAGCGGGCATTGAGCAGGGTGGCGATGGCTTGCGACATGCGGGGTTCTCCGGACGGTGGCGACCGATTATAGCGAGGAACCGCAGTGGCACAAAAAAAACACCCCGGCAAGCCGGGGCGTTGGAAGCTGGAAAACGTGAGCAGCTTACTGGCTGATGACGCTTTCTGACGCAGTCACGGTGATCACCACGCGACGGTTCAGGGCGCGGCCAGCCGGGTTATCCTTGCCGTTTGGCAGAGTGTTGGGGGCGACTGGGTCCAGTTCACCACGGCTGTTGGTGGTGATCAGCGAACCCGGTACGCCTCTGGCGGTCAGGTAGTGGGCGACGGAATCAGCGCGGCGCTGACCAAGGCGATAGTTATAGGCTTCGGTGCCCTTGCTGTCGGTGTGGCCGACGACTTCGATCGAGGAGACCGACGACACCCGGCGCAGATCGGTGGCGAGCTTGTCCAGCTTGGCGCGTCCGGCAGGCTTCAGATCGGCCCGATCGAAATCGAAGAAGGCATCGGCACCCAGAGTTATTTCTTCCTTACGTGGGGTGGCTGGCTCGACCGCTACGATCGCACCGCATTCCGCAACGTTCTTTTCAGCGGTCCAATAAGGGGTACGAATGCAGTTGCCGTAGGGGTCCTTAACGATCTTGCCATAAGGGTCGACCGCGTAAATGCAGCCGTATTTGTTGACCTGGGCGTGTGCGGGCAGCGCGGTAAACAGTACCACCGAGGCGGCCAGTCCCAAGCTGAGCTTATGCAGTTTCACTTTCATCAGTATACTCTCCCAAGCAGGCATGAAAAATTCTGTACACGGTACATTTGATCTGCGGGTCGCGGGGGGTCCGAACCACGATTTTCCACTGACCGACATCTCCAGACGACAACCACACACGGGCAACAAGTCGGCTGGCCATTAATGTGTAATGATACAACGTTGTGTCAGAATTGCAAAAAATGTTGTGCCAACAATAAATAATCTAATTTTGCGCGCTATGTTGGTATTTAAGCAAGAGATTTTTTGCAATACGGTGGGAAAAAATGCATTAGTCGTAAAATAACAACAATTTTTTTATCCATTTTTAGATGCCTTTTGTCGCCTGCCTCCCCTCAATCATCGATTGGATCAAAGTCCACTATGCCGTATGCCCATGATGCAATACGCGCCATTGTTTGGCGTGAGGAGTGCTTGGAACTGCTGGACCAGCGGCTGTTGCCTGGAGTGGAGTGCTATCAGCGCCTAACGAGCGTGGCCGAAGTGGTCAGCGCCATCCGTGACATGATGGTGCGCGGTGCGCCAGCCATTGGCATCACTGCGGCTTATGGTGTGGTGTTAGCAGCCCGCGCTCGTTATGCCGAAGACGCACAATGCTGGCAAACGGCGATCCAAAGTGATTGTGCAGCCTTGGCGGCGGCCCGACCCACGGCGGTCAATCTGGTGTGGGCGTTGCGACGGATGGAGCAGGTGATAGCCCGCGCAGTCGGCGATCCGGTGGCGGAATTGTTGGCCGAAGCGCAAGCGATTCATGAAGAGGATATTGCCGCCAACCGACGCATGGGACAATTGGGTGCGGCGGTGCTGGGAGAGTGTGCGGCCGTGCTGACCCATTGCAACGCCGGTGCATTGGCCACGGGTGGCTATGGCACCGCCTTAGGGGTGATCCGTGAGGGCTTCGCGGCGGGATTGATCGGGCGGGTTTATGCCGACGAGACGCGCCCGTGGCTGCAGGGGGCGCGGCTCACTGCCTGGGAGCTGGTGCGAAGTGGCATCCCGGTGACGCTGCTGGCAGACGGAGCAGCAGCGGCGCTGATGCGGGAGGGCAAGGTGCGCTGGGTCATCGTGGGTGCGGATCGGATTACCGCTAATGGTGATGTGGCTAATAAGATCGGCACTTACGGTCTGGCAATCGCAGCCCGCTACCACGGCGTACGATTCATGGTGGTGGCTCCATCCTCGACAGTGGATATGCGTCTTACCAGTGGCGCTCAAATCCCAATCGAGCAGCGCGCTGCCCAGGAGGTATTGGCCTTGGATAACCAATTGATCGCTGCTGATGGAGCTGAGGCATGGAATCCGGCATTCGATGTGACGCCAGCGGAGTTAGTGGATGCGTTGGTGACCGAGCGCGGCCTAGTGTGGGCGCCAAATGCAGAAAAGATGATGCGGTTGATGGCGGAAGTGAAGTGACCGGCGGTTGGCCACGGACCGCTCATGCTACAATCAAATCTCTGGCATCGTATTACATTTTTCCGCCCGGTCAGAGGCTGAACAAGGTTCCACATGACTGAAATCGCGAAAGAAATCCTGCCCGTCAATCTGGAAGACGAGATGCGGCAATCCTACCTCGATTACGCCATGAGCGTGATCGTCGGGCGGGCGTTGCCGGATGCACGTGACGGCCTCAAGCCGGTCCATCGGCGTGTGTTATACGCCATGAGCGAGCTGGGTAACGATTGGAACAAGCCGTATAAGAAATCCGCCCGTGTGGTCGGCGATGTCATCGGTAAATACCATCCGCATGGCGACTCTGCGGTTTACGACACCATCGTGCGTATGGCCCAGCCCTTTTCCTTGCGCTACATGCTGGTGGACGGACAGGGTAACTTCGGCAGCATCGACGGTGATGCGCCAGCCGCGATGCGCTACACCGAAGTGCGCATGGCCCGCATCGCGCATGAACTGCTGGCCGATCTCGACAAGGAAACCGTCGATTTTGTCCCCAATTACGACGAATCGGAGCGGGAGCCTTCGGTTTTTCCAACCCGCTTGCCCAATTTGCTGGTCAACGGTTCCTCCGGTATCGCCGTGGGCATGGCCACCAACATCCCGCCACATAATTTGACTGAAGTGGTGGATGCCTGTGTGGCACTGACCGACGATCCGAGCTTGGATGTGGCCGGGCTGATGCGCCACATTCCAGGACCAGATTTTCCTACGGCCGCGCTGATCAACGGCGCTCGCGGCATCCGCGAAGCCTACGAAACCGGGCGTGGCCGAGTGCAGATGCGGGCCAGAACCGAAATCGAGACCGACGAAGCGCGTGGTCGGCAGGCGCTCATCGTTACCGAGCTGCCTTATCAGGTCAACAAAGCGCGGCTGATCGAAAAAATTGCCGAATTGGTCAAAGATCGCAAGCTGGAAGGCATTACCGAACTGCGTGACGAGTCGGACAAGGATGGTTTACGCATTTATATTGAGCTGCGACGCGGTGAGACCGCCGAGGTGGTGCTGAACAATCTGTTCTTGCATACCCCGCTGCAATGCGTGTTTGGTATCAACATGGTGGCGCTGGTCGAAGGTCGGCCGCGCTTGCTCAATCTCAAGCAGGTTTTGGAATCCTTTCTGGCGCACCGTCGCGAAGTCGTGGTTCGACGCACCGTATTCGACTTACGCAAAGCCCGCGAGCGCGCCCATATCGTCGAAGGATTGACAGTGGCATTGGCCAATCTCGATCCTTTGATCGCCCTGATTCGCGCCGCCGCCGACCCTGCAATGGCGCGCGCCGCACTGCTGGAACGGGTCTGGATACCGGGCTCAGTTACCGAATTGCTGGCTCGCACTGGCGCGGCGGCCTCGCGACCGGAGGATCTGTCTGCGGAGTATGGCTTGTGCGAAGACGGCTACCGACTGTCTCCCACTCAGGCACAGGCGATTTTGGATTTACGGCTGCACCGACTGACCAGTTTGGAGCAGCGCAAACTGCTGGATGAATACCACGAACTATTGGCCCGCATTCAGGATGATTTGGAGATCTTGTCAGTACCGGAGCGACTGACAGCGGTGATTCGCGCCGAATTACTGGAGTTGCGTACCCAGTACAGCGATGCGCGTCGCACCACGATTCTGCCCGACGAGCAAAACCTGAATCTCGAAGATTTGATCAACGACGAAGCGATGGTGGTCACGCTGTCGCATGCGGGCTATGTCAAAGCGCAACCCTTGTCGCTGTACCGGGCGCAAAAGCGCGGTGGCCGGGGTCGGGCGGCCACTACCTTCAAAGAAGAAGATTTCGTCGATAAATTATTCATCGCCAGCACCCACGATACCCTTTTGTGTTTCTCCAATCGGGGCAAGGTGTATTGGAAGAAGGTCTATGAGTTGCCGCAGGCCAGCCGAACTGCACGCGGCCGTCCCATCGTCAATCTGTTACCGCTGGAAGAAGGCGAGCGCATCAATGCGGTGTTGGCGGTGCGCGAATTCAGCGACGACCGCTATGTGTTTTTCGCCACGGCCAGTGGTACGGTCAAAAAGACCGCACTCTCGGCATATTCGCGCCCACGCCCCAGTGGCATCATCGCCATCGACCTGCGTGAGGGCGATCATTTGATCAACGTTGCGCTTACCCATGGCCAGAGCGACGTGATGTTGTTCACCGACGCGGGCAAGGCGTTGCGTTTCACAGAGACCGAAGTCCGCGATATGGGCCGCTCTGCTTGCGGAGTGCGCGGAATCCGTCTGGACACCGAGCAGAAGGTCATCGCCCTGATTGTGGTGGAAGAAGGCACGATACTGACCGTGACCGAAAACGGCTACGGTAAGCGCACTCCGGTCGAGGATTATCCGCGCAGAGGGCGTGGTGGCCAGGGCGTCATTTCCATCCAGACCTCCGAGCGCAACGGCCAAGTGATTGGTGCGGTGCAGGTCGAGAGCGACCACGAGATCATGCTGATCACCGATGGTGGAACCTTGGTGCGTACCCGAGTCGAGGGGATCTCGCGGGTGGGCCGTATCACCCAGGGAGTCAAGTTGATCGCTCTGCAAGGTGAGGAAAAGCTGGTAGGCATTGAAAGGATCGAGAGTATTGGCGAGGCGGAGACCGCCAGTGATACCGAGGACGATGAGGGAGATGAGGCATCGCCGGACGATGTCGGTGATGAGGGTGACGACAAAGGGCCGGACGCATGAGTGAAGCGGACAGTTTGCTTGCGTTACGTGGGCGCATCGATGCGCTGGATCAGCAAATTCAGACCTTGATTTCCGAGCGGGCCCGTTGCGCGCAAGAGGTTGGCGTTCTGAAGCAGGCCGCCGGTGCCACCGGTAATTTTTACCGCCCCGAGCGCGAGGCTCAGGTGCTGCGCCGAGTGATCGAAACCAATCCAGGGCCACTCAGCAATGAGGAAATGGCCCGGTTGTTTCGCGAGATCATGTCGGCCTGCTTGGCGCTGGAAGAACCGTTGCGCATCGCCTTTCTCGGCCCAGAGGGGACGTTCACTCAAGCGGCGGCACTCAAGCATTTCGGTAAATCCATCCGCAGTATTCCACTGCGTGCTATTGATGAGGTGTTCCGCGAGGTCGAAGCGGGTTCCGCCGATTACGGTGTGGTGCCGGTGGAAAACTCCACCGAGGGCGTGGTCAACCATACCCTGGATATGTTTCTGCAGTCGCCACTACAGATTTGTGGCGAGGTGCAAATCCGCATCAATCATCATCTGATTACCTGTGCACCCGATCTCAAGGCCATCTACCGCATCTATTCGCACCGGCAATCGCTGGCACAGTGTCGGGAGTGGTTGGACCTGAATCTGCCGCAGGTCGAGCAGATTGAAGTCAGCAGCAACGGCGAAGCGGCGCGGCGAGTGCGCGACGAGGCAGGCGTAGCGGCGATTGCTGGCCAGTGTGCGGCGGATATCTATCAGTTGCCGACTCTGGTGCGCAATATCGAAGACGAGCCGAACAATACCACTCGGTTTCTGATCGTCGGTACGCAACCAATTGCCCCATCGGGCGACGACAAGACGGCATTATTGGTAGCTTCGTTCAACCGGCCAGGCGCACTATTTAATTTGTTGGAACCGCTGGCACGACATAAGGTGAGCATGAACCGTATCGAATCGCGGCCCTCACGGCGCGGGATGTGGGATTATGTTTTCTTCATCGATCTGGACGGTCATGCTCAAGACCCGCCCGTAGCGAGTGCGCTGGCCGAACTGTGTGAGCAGGCACGCTTGTTTCGAATACTGGGGTCTTATCCCAAGGGTGTGTTGTGATGATTTCCCATCCTGATCGTATAAAACTAAAAATTCGAGTATTGGCACCATGAGCTGCGATTATCTGAGCTTGGCCGCCCCTGGCGTGCGCACGCTGCAACCCTATCAACCCGGCAAGCCGGAGAGCGAGCTACGGCGAGAATTCGGCTTGGACCATATCGTCAAGTTGGCGTCCAACGAAAATCCCTTGGGGCCAAGCCCTCGGGCATTGGTGGCCGTGCGCGAAGCCCTGAGCGATCTGGCGCGTTACCCGGATGGCAACGGTTTCGAGCTTAAAGCAGCGCTGTCGACCAAGCTCGGTGTTTCCATGGCAGCGTTGACCTTGGGTAACGGTTCCAACGATGTTTTGGAACTGGTGGCGCGGGCCTTTCTGACCCCAGAGCACGAAGCGGTTTATTCCGAGCATGCCTTTGCCGTCTATCCCATCGTCACCCAGGCTGTGGGCGCTGGGGCGCGGGTCGCCAAAGCCAATCCCCCGGATCACGCCATGCCTTATGGCCACGATCCAGCAGCAATCTTGGCGTCGATCAACGACCGTACCCGAGTCGTGTTCGTCGCCAATCCCAACAATCCAACCGGCACTTGGTTGAAGACGGCGGAGTTGCTAGGTTTGCTGGAGGCCATCCCCGAGCAGGTGATCGTGGTGGTGGATGAAGCCTATGTCGAATATGTCGAAGCGGGCATGGATTGTAGCAGTGCCCTGAACTGGCTCGATCGCTTTCCCAATCTTGTGGTCACCCGCACCTTTTCCAAGGCGTATGGACTGGCAGGATTGCGGGTGGGGTATGCGGTTTCCCATCCGCAAATTGCCGATCTGCTGAACCGGGTCCGCCAGCCGTTCAACGTCAACAGTCTAGCGCTGGTCGCGGCGGCAGCAGCCCTGGATGACATCGATCATCTGCAACGTGGCCAAGCAGTCAATCGCGCTGGAATGGCACAATTGCAAGCAGCCTGTCGTCAATGGGGGCTGAATTGGTTGCCCTCAGCGGGCAATTTTCTGTGCGTGGAAATGGGTCGATCGGGACGCGAGATCTTTATGGAGCTCTTAAAGCGTGGAGTCATCGTCCGACCGGTGGATAACTACGGTTTACCGCGTTATCTACGGATCAGCATCGGCACCGAAGCGGAAAACGCCCGCTTGATCGAAGCCCTGCATGATGTGTTGCACAACTGATATGACCAAACAAGTCTTGATCCCGCGACTGTGTGTGATCGGTGTCGGTCTGATCGGCGGCTCGCTGGCGCGTGCGCTTAGAGAAGCTGGCGAGGTGGGCGAGGTGGTCGGTAGTGGGCGTGGCGAGGAGAATCTGCGCGCTGCCCTGCGCCTGGGAGTGGTGGATCGCTACGAACTCGATCCGGCGCGTGCGGTGGTCGATGCCGATGTGGTAGTGATCGCGGTGCCGCTAGGCGCTATCGAGCCGGTATTGCGGGCCATCGCTCCATATCTGAAGCCCACCACAGTGGTGACCGATGTCGGTAGTGCCAAAGGTGATGTGGTGGCGGATGTCGAGCGGATTTACGGCCATGTTCCAGCGAATTTCGTCCCAGGCCATCCCATCGCTGGCACCGAGCGCAGCGGGGTAGAAGCCTCGTTTGCTACTTTGTTTCAAGGCCGTCGGGTGATTTTGACTCCGCTGGCGGAAACTGCCGCCAGCGCCCACCACCTGATCAAACGGATGTGGGAGCAAACCGGCGCCGAAGTAGTGGATATGGGGGTACGTCATCACGATGCAGTGTTGGCCGCAACCAGCCATTTACCGCATATGTTGGCCTATACCCTGGTCGATACCCTGGCACGGCTCGATGATCGAGCGGAGATCTTCCGCTATGCGGCGGGTGGATTTCGCGATTTCAGCCGCATTGCTTCCAGCGATCCCAAAATGTGGCACGACATCTGTATCGCCAACCGTGAACAATTGCTGGAAATGATCAGCCTGTTCAGTGCCGATTTGACACGCTTGGCCGAAGCGATCCGTTCCGATGATCGCGCTGCGATCCTGGCAACTTTTCAGCGGGCCAAGCGGGCTCGCGATAACCTCTATCTCGACTGAATCTCGATTACATTCCCCATGACCGAGCTGACTTTCGTCGTCGAACCCGGCGGTGCCCTGCGTGGGCGTTTACGGGTGCCTGGCGATAAATCGATTTCCCATCGCGCCATCATGTTCGGTGCGCTGGCCGAGGGCACGACCTCCGTGGGCGGTTTTCTGGAGGGCGAGGACTGTCTGGCGACTTTGCGGGCATTCCGAGCCATGGGCGTGTCCATCGATGGTCCAGACCAGGGCCGGGTGACCGTGCATGGTGTGGGCCTGCATGGCCTGCGCGATCCAGGTGAACCGCTGGATATGGGTAATTCCGGGACTTCAATGCGCTTAATGAGCGGGTTATTGGCCGGGCAAGCCTTCGATACGGTATTGACTGGTGATGCCTCGCTTAGGCGTCGGCCCATGCGTCGGGTGACTGAGCCGCTGACCCAGATGGGCGCCTGGATCGAAGCCACCGCAACCGGGAGCGCGCCGCTGCAGATTCACGGTGGTCGGCCGTTGGACGGTATTGATTACCCGCTACCGGTCGCTAGCGCGCAGGTCAAGTCTTGTCTGTTGCTGGCAGGTCTGTATGCGCGAGGCGTAACCCGCATCACCGAGCCAGCACCCACCCGAGATCATACCGAACGCTTGTTGGAAGGTTTTGCTTATCCGCTGCGGCGCGAAGGCGAACGCACGGTGGCAGTGACGGGTGGAGGACGGTTGATAGCGACGGAATTGGATATTCCAGCGGATATTTCTTCGGCGGCATTTTTCCTGGTCGGCGCCAGCATCGCGCCGGGTTCCGACCTGCTGCTGGAACATGTGGGGATCAATCCTACCCGTACCGGGGTGCTCGACATCCTGCGTCTGATGGGTGCCGATATCGAGGTGTTGAATGCGCGACTGGCCGGTGGTGAGCCGGTAGCGGATTTGCGGGTACGCGCCGCACCGCTACGTGGCATCGCTATCCCCAAAGAACTGGTGCCATTGGCCATCGACGAATTTCCGGCACTGTTTATCGCCGCCGCCTGCGCCGAAGGCGTGACCGTATTAACTGGAGCTGAGGAGTTGCGGGTCAAAGAGAGCGACCGGATTCAGGTCATGGCCGATGGCTTGATCGCCTTGGGCATTGCCGCTGAGCCGACCGAGGACGGTATCGTGATTCAAGGCGGTGCGCTCTCTGGTGGAACCGTGGAGAGCCGGGGTGATCATCGTATTGCCATGAGTTTTGCCATGGCCGCGCTGCGTGCTAGTGCCCCGATTTTGATCCGCGATTGTCTCAACGTAACGACTTCTTTTCCCGGCTTCGCGCAGTTGGCAGGTGCCGCAGGTTTGCAACTGACGGAACGGGAGCTCACGTGAGCGGCATGGTGCCAGTGATCGCGGTCGATGGGCCAAGCGGGGTTGGTAAGGGCACACTCTGTCAGTGGTTGGCGGTGCGCTTGGGTTGGCACTTGCTCGACAGTGGCGCGTTGTACCGATTGACGGCACTGGCGGCTCAGCGCCGAAATCTTCCGCTGGAAGATGAAACGCAGATGGCGGCGGTAGCTTCCGCGCTGGATGTCCAATTTTTGGCCGATGCTTCGGGGGCTTCGCGCATAGTATTAGGCGGCGTAGAGGTGGGCGATACCTTGCGTAGCGAAACCCTCGGTAGCGCCGCGTCCCAGGTAGCGGCATTCCCCGCCGTGCGCGCCGCACTATTGCGGCGACAGCGGGATTTTTGTCGCCCCCCCGGTTTGATCGCCGATGGCCGGGATATGGGCACGGTCGTGTTTCCGCAAGCCGAACTTAAGCTATTCCTGACTGCCAGTGCCGAACAACGTGCGCTTCGACGATATAAGCAGTTGATTGAAAAAGGTATGGATGCTAACCTTGCCGCCCTTGTGAAAGAGATCGCCGAGCGTGATGCGCGTGATACCGGGCGTGCAGTGGCGCCACTCAAACCGGCTGCCGATGCAAAAGTGCTGGATACCACGCAGTTGAGCGTGGCCGAAGTTCGTGAAAGGGTGCTCGCACTCGCAATTCAACGAGTAACAGTAACGGTAATCCCCTAGTCCTTCGCCCTTTACGCCAGCGATACCCTTGGCTACCCTTTCACATGACCGAATTGACCGAGCGCCGGGACTGGGCGCTCTGGGTGTGAACCCTCAAGGTTTCCGTCGAGGCGGGAGCGCAGTCACTCAAATCCGGTTCCGGGCATCCCGCTCGTTTCCGAACCCCATGCAAACCAACCCGTGGCGGCTCATGCTGCCGATTTTTGAGCTATATAACCCATGACCGAAAGTTTTGCCGAACTGTTTGAACAAAGCCTAGCCGATAAGCAGATGCAACCCGGCGCCATTGTCCTAGGATTGGTGGTGGAAATACGGGCGGATGCCGTAGTGGTGAATGCCGGCCTGAAATCGGAAGGGCTAATTCCGCTCGAACAGTTTTACAACGAAGAAGGCGTACTCGAAGTTCAGGTCGGAGACGAAGTCGAGGTCGCCCTGGATGCGCTTGAGGATGGCTTCGGAGAAACCCGTCTTTCTCGTGAAAAGGCCAAGCGCGCCCGGATCTGGAGTGCCTTGGAGAAAGCCTTTGAGAGCGAGGAGATCGTCAAGGGATTGATCAGTGGCAAGGTAAAGGGTGGTTTCACTGTGGATATCGGTGAAATCCGTGCCTTTTTGCCTGGCTCTCTGGTGGATGTCCGACCGGTGCGAGACGCTGCCTATCTGGAAGGCAAGGAGCAAGAGTTCAAGGTCATCAAGCTGGATCGCCGCCGCAATAATGTCGTGGTTTCCCGCCGGGCCGTGGTGGAACAGGAATACAGCGCCGAACGCGAGGCCCTCTTGCAAAATCTGCAGGAAGGTCAGGTTGTCGAGGGTGTGGTCAAGAATCTGACCGACTACGGCGCGTTCCTGGATCTGGGTGGTATCGACGGCTTGTTGCATATCACCGATATGGCGTGGCGGCGTGTCAAGCATCCCTCCGAGGTGGTTGCCGTTGGTGACCATATCCAGGTCAAGGTGCTCAAATTTGATCGCGAGCGCAATCGAGTTTCGCTGGGTCTTAAGCAGTTGGGTGACGATCCGTGGATCGCATTGGCTCGCCGCTATCCGGTTGGAACACGGGTATTTGGCAAGGTCACCAACATTGCCGACTACGGTTGCTTCGTCGAGATTGAGGAAGGCGTCGAGGGTTTGGTCCACGTTTCCGAAATGGATTGGACCAACAAGAACGTCAATCCAAACAAAGTCGTGGCTTTGGGTGACGAAGTTGAAGTCATGGTGCTGGATATCGACGAAGACCGTCGCCGCATCTCCTTGGGCATGAAACAGTGCCAGCAGAATCCTTGGGAAGAATTCGACCAGAATCATGCCAAGGGTGATCGCGTTTCTGGCAAAATCAAGTCGATTACCGATTTCGGGATTTTCATTGGCCTGGACGGTGGTATCGACGGTCTGGTGCACTTGTCCGACATTTCGTGGAACATCCCAGGTGAAGAGGCGGTACGCCAATACAAGAAAGGCCAGGAAGTCGATGCGGTGGTACTGGCAGTCGATCCTGAGCGTGAACGCATTTCGTTGGGTATCAAGCAACTGGATAAAGACCCGTTCTCCAATTTTGTTGCCGATCATCCCAAGGGCAGTGTGATCATTGGTCGAATCACCTCGGTGGATTCCAAGGGTGCCATGGTCGATCTGGGGCAAGGGGTCGAGGGTACACTGCGCGCCTCCGAACTGTCGCGTGAGCGGATTGATGATGCCCGTTCGCTCTTGAAGGAAGGCGAGGAAGTCGAAGCGAAATTCATCGGTGTTGATCGCAAGAATCGCACCATTACGCTATCGATCAAGGCTAAGGATATGGCCGAAGAAGCGGAGGTATTGCAGGACTACAGCCGTAAGTCTGGAACTGGCGCAACCTTGGGAGACATCTTCAAGGAGCAGATGAGCGCACAGGACAATGAATGATCGAATGATCATCATCAGGACTGAATAATGGCAAGATACCTCTCTCTTGTAAGGGAGAGAGGTAGAGTGAGCGCTTTTTCAATGGGGAGATTTCATGACGAAATCGGAACTAATCGAGATACTCGCGCGCAAGCGTAATGATGTTCCCTATAAGGATGTAGAGCAGGCGGTCAAGACCATGCTGGAGCAGATGAGCGAGTCGTTGGCTGGAGGAGAGCGGATTGAAATTCGTGGATTTGGCAGTTTTTCGCTGCATTTTCGTCCTCCACGAGTCGGCCGTAATCCCAAGACGGGCGATGCTGTGACGCTGGCTGGCAAGTATGTGCCGCACTTCAAACCGGGCAAGGAGTTGCGCGAGCGGGTCAACGAGCACCACACTTATCATGACGGTGGCGATGGTTTTTTGTAATATCCATATCAGTCCGATAGGTGATCAGCCGTTCATTGGCTTAAAAAACCCACGGTATTAGTGGGTTTTTTTGTTGAGAAGTTGGAAGAAGTCAGTACGAGCCAGTGTATTTGTATGGTTGATCGCCCATTCTCATCGATTTCAAGCCATTCTGGCTGCGGGGGAAAGCGAATGTTCTGGATAAAATTTATTCTGATCGCCGCGATTTTGCTGGTGGTGTTGCTGCTGGGGGTGGAATTTTCCACGCTTAATGCCGATCCGGTGACGGTCAAGTATTTGTTAGGCCAAGGCGAGATCGAGGT
>JACSSB010000222.1 GCA_014879435.1 Phycisphaerales bacterium | reverse complement strand
CAACAGTTGCTGAAGGTCCAACCAGAGAATCTTATCGCCGCGCAGCACCGCGCAGCGAGTCAGTTTCTGCTCCGGGTGCTGCATGGGAAAACCGCCCACTCGCGACAGCAATTCGATCAGGGTGGGATTGTCTTCAAAATGCATCACGCCAGGATGATCAACCCGCCCCAGTACCACCACGCGGTTACTCGTATACTCGACAATGCCGACGGTAATGTAGACATCCAAGTAATAAGCCGAGAGGGCATGTCTGATCGACTTAGCGGCCTGATCGCGGCTCAGATCCAGCACCCGAACCGTACCCGCGAACGGGATGGTGATATTACCGTCCGGCCCCACCGTATGCTCACCCGACAGTTCGGGACGTCCCGCCACGGTCACGGTAAGCTTATCTCCAGGCCCAATCATGTACTGATCAGGCGCCTCGGACCCGAACTGACGCACAAGCTCAGCACTCGAAAAAGCAGAGGATCTTTCCGAGGTATCTGATGCGGACGGCGATTTCGTCATATCCGGTTTCACCACCGGCGTGACAGCAGGCTCCGCCGCGCACCCCAGTAGCGCCAAAACCAGCGACAGGATCAGAAGGAGCTTTATCACATCTGATCAGCGCAGGTACGCCAGTGCCGCTACTTCGTCTTCGAAAATCGTGAAGATCTGCTGCAAGCGGGTCAATTCGATCAGGGAACGCACGGTCGGACTCAAATGCAAAAGTACCACATCTCCATTTTTGAGCCGGGCTGCTTTGAATACCGATACCAGCACCGACAAACCGCTGGAATCCATGAAGCCCACCTCTGCCAGATCCAGAACCAATTTACCGTTACCCTGCTCGACTGTCGCCAATAATCGCTGTCGAACCTGAGGCACGTCGGCCATCACTAACCGACCCGCCAACGCAACGATGTCAACACCTTCGACATTGCGATGAGTTAGAACCATAAGCAGCCATCCTATTGATTTTTATTTATTTATAAAGGAAGAATAAAGTATCCTGGAAACCATTTCGCACGATCATTAGATACGCCTCGCGCAGAGAATTCTTCCACCGGCCCCGCCTCTCAAGGCAGAGAGTATTTTTATACGGAAACTAAACCCGTCCACCCATACCGTCACCGTTGAGCGCTCGGCTCATCGAAAGCGTATTGATACCATCCAGCACCACATAATCGACCGTGTCCATGCATGCCTTAATGATCTCCAGACCACGGGTGCGGGGCGTCCAAGTATCGAAATCCGCCGGGTCGGGGGCCATCAATCCCTGCGCTTCGGCTAATCGACCCGAGGGCATCGGTTGACCGCGATCACTCACTCGCAGCTCGAAACGCTCTGGCATCAGTTCAAATTCCACCCATATATGATGGATTGGCTCAAAGCTGTAGGCATGTTCGACCACATTGTTGACCGCCTCCACCATCGCCAATTCGATCTTGTTCATTTCAGTGGCCGATAGCGTCAACAGAGGACATAGTCCGTGCAAGGCATGACTTAGCAGTTCGATACATTCCGGTCGGCTCTCAATACTCAGCATGATGGTCCGTGTTATGGCCATGGTTCGCGCTCCAATACCAGCAAGCTCATGTCATCCTGATGGTTATCGTCGCCCTTCCACTCCCGCAGGGCCTGACCGACACGCTCGGTCACCACAGCAGTCGGCAATTCGGCGGTTTGCTCAAGCAAGCATCGCAGTCGTTGCTCCGAAAAGTGTTCACCGGTCTTACTGGCACACTCGGTGACACCGTCCGAATACAGAAACAGCCGATCACCGAGGGCTAGTTCCAGCTGTAGAGTCTCGTATTCGACCTCGGGTAACATGCCGACCGGAAATCCACCACTACCCACCATCTCGGTCTGTCGCGCCGCATGCCGTAACCAGATCGGTCGTGGGTGGCCTGCCTGCGTCAGGGAAACTCGACCCGACTGCAAATCCAGGGTACCGTAAATCATAGTGAAATATAAAAGCGGATCGATCCCCGACTGAAAGCGTTGGTTCAACTCCTCCACTACCAGTCGCGGAATCGCTTCCACCTCCTGATTAGAGTCCTGACGCCGCAGTCGTTTTTCCTCAGCTCCCTGCGATAAGACCCGGTTCAAAGTAAAAGAGAGCAGCGCCGCCGGTACGCCATGACCGGCCACATCCAGTTGATAGAAACTTAATTGCTGCGTACCCAGTGTAAAATAGTCGAATATGTCGCCTGCCACGAAGGAACTGGGCTGAAACAACCATTCGACCGCGACGCCGGGTACGCGCAATGGCGCTGGCAACAGCGATTTCTGCATGGCAGCCGCCGATTCCAGATCATAGCGGATGGTGGCGTAAGCCTTGGATAGGGTATGGTTAATCTCATTGAGGCGGCGATTGCGTTCGCCCAGCTCTGTTTCAAGCTGCAAAATGCGCTCGCCAGCCCGCACCCGTACCCGCAACTCTTCCCGATAGACCGGCTTGACGATGAAATCATCAGCGCCCGCATCCATGCCCTGCACCAGCGAGGTTTTATCTTCACGACCAGTCAACAGGATAAAATAGACATAGCTGGAAAATTCGGCAGCGCGTACCCGATGGCACAACTCTGGCCCCGTCAGGCCCGGCATCATCCAATCGCTGATAACCAGACGGATTTCTTCACGCTGCAAAATCGCCCACGCTTCCGCGCCATTCTCGGCCAACGTCACTTCGTAATCCCAACGCCGCAACATTGCAGCGATAATCTGCAACACGCTCGGATCGTCGTCCACCACTAGAATACGTATCTTCATCTATCGTACCGGTTGTCGGTCAACACGGTGGTCCGCATTCCACAAGATGGCTAGAACGCGCATGGAACAGATTGATGGCAATCAATAATCGTACTTTTTTCCTTTGTATCTGTATTTTATCAGAGCATACCCCCACCCGCATAAACATAGCTTCTGTATCTTGAAGGTGCCGAGAGAGAGATGCGATGACATCCCAATTACCTACCCAATCCTTAAATCTGGCCATCACCGGCATGAGTTGCGCCGGCTGCGTCGCTGCTGTGGAAACCGCTCTGCGCGGCGTACCCAGTGTGGTCGAAGCCAACGTCAATTTCGCCGAACGTACCGCACAAGTGGTTGGCGGCGCCAAGGCCGAAGCACTGATTCATGCGGTGCAGGCGGCGGGTTATGATGCCATTGCGTTGCGCGATGCCGCTGCCGAAGCCGAGCGCGATGCTGCCGAGCAGGCACATTACCGGCGGCTGGTCCGTAATACCATCGCTGCCGGAGCCTTGGCCGGACCCCTGATGCTGGCCGAAATGGCCGGTTGGCTACCCATGTTAGGCAGCCCCGCTGGCCGGTGGTTCTGGATCATAACTGGCTTGCTGACTCTGGTGGTGATGATTTACAGCGGTGGTCATTTCTTCAGCGGTGCTTGGCGACAATTTCGACACCACTACGCCAATATGGATACGCTGATCGCGCTAGGCACGGGTGCGGCTTGGTTGTATTCGATGCTGGTGGTGCTATTTCCGAACAGCGTACCCAGTCTAGCCCAACACGCCTATTTTGAAGCAGCGGTCACCATCATCGCTCTGATCAATCTGGGCTCTGCCCTGGAAAGCCGGGCGCGAGGCAAGGCCTCGACCGCGATCCAGCGCCTGCTCGGTTTGCGTCCGAAAAGCGCACGCCTAGTCGAAGGCGACCAAGAGCGCGATATTCCTATCGAAGCGCTACGGATCGGCGACCTGATTCGGGTGCGACCGGGCGAAAAGATTCCGGTGGATGGCAGCCTCGTCAATGGCTACTCGACAGTAGACGAATCGATGCTGACTGGCGAACCGCTGCCGGTGGTCAAACGGGCCGATGACGCCGTGACCGGTGGTACGGTCAATCAAACCGGAACCTTTGTGTTCCGTGCCGCTCGGGTCGGTGAAGACACGGTATTGGCGCATATCGTCGCCAGCGTGCGGCAAGCCCAAAACAGCAAACTACCCATCGGTCGACTGGCCGACCGGGTTGCCGCCGTCTTCGTTCCTTCGGTGCTGATCGTGGCCGTTCTCACCGCGCTGATCTGGTTCAACTTCGGTCCCGAACCTCGAATCGGCTATATCCTGGTCACCAGCCTGACCGTGCTGATCATCGCCTGTCCTTGTGCGCTGGGATTGGCCACGCCGATCTCGATCATGCTCGGTGTCGGCAAGGCCGCCGAGTACGGCATCTTGATCCGTGATGGCGAAGCCTTGCAACGCGTCGGCCAGATCACCACCGTGGTGCTGGACAAAACCGGTACCGTCACCGCCGGTCGGCCTACAGTGACCGCCGTAATCGCTCTGCCCGATTTTCAGGAAGATGAACTTTTGGTATGGACCGCCGCTCTGGAATCCGGCTCCGAACATCCACTGGCTCAAGCGATTTTGAGCACCGCACGGGAACGTGGACTGAGCCTTCCTCCCGTGGAGCAATTCGAAGCCATTGTCGGCCACGGTGCCAGCGGTTTAGTGAACGGCCGGGCGTTGCTGGTCGGTAACCGCCGACTGCTGGAA